>NZ_CP073166.1 GCF_023035815.1 Borrelia parkeri | reverse complement strand
ATTATAATTTGTTAATAGTATAGAATGTTTATCCATTTATATAACTCATAAGTTTCCACATATAACTCATAAGTTTGCTACTAAAAATTAATAGTTTACACAAAAAACTCATAAGTTTAATTTACCTTTTTATACAAAATTAATAGTTTGCATAAAAAACTCAATAGTTGCTTTAAAAAAATATATAGTTACCTCCCTCTTTGCTAGATTAATAGTATTATATTTATATATATATGTTCTCTCTAAAAAATTTATTTACTAATAATATACCTTATATCCCTATTCATAAAATTAATCCTGATGAATTTATTCTCATTAGTAATTATCTTATTCTCTCTTCTAGCACTATTCACAATTTACTCGGCATTATTATGGCTTCCGGCATACCTTTAACACATCTAAAAGATCCTTTTATCAAAATATTTTATACTTTTAATAACAATATTATTACTTATACATTAAGTAATGGTCTACAGTTTCAACAATATTCTTTACTCGAACCCAATGTTATTGCTACTTCCATTAAAAATTTAAATAAAAATATTTTATCTTCTATTCATGCATACAAAATTAACTACATCGCTAAAAATATATTCAACTTCTCTATCACTACAAAACATATAATTTCTATATACTCTTTGATTGCTAAGTCTAAAAATACCTTCAATAATATCTATTACAATAATACTCATCTCAATATCCTATTAGATAATCAACCTTGTATACTAGACTTATACGAAAAAATAAACTATATTAAGTCTTTTAACAGACTAAAACTTAATAAAAATAACCTAGATCTATTTAAAAACCATACTAATAAAAATCTCTCTACTATTGCTTCTCTGGTTGAATCCTTCTTCCTTGATCAAACATCAAACAAAAACCTACATACCCTCAAATCTTATATTAATCTACACCTCAAACAACTTGGTATACCTTATAAATCTACTAATAGATTGCAAAAACAACTATTATCTCATATATTTTTGTGACATCTCTTTAAAAAAAATACATAAAAGAAAATAAATTTGTTCACTCAGCAGCAATTATGTACAAATTGATAATAATATATTGCTTGTACTATTGTAATGAAACCCTAAAAATTTCTTACCCTATTCCTTCCTGGAAAAATTACTTTTTCTCTCAATTCAAAAAAACTATTCTCTCATATATTTTTGTAATAAAACATTGTATAATACTTATAAGGAGACTTCTATGGGACTTGCCCAACCAGTTATCACACAGCAAATGGTCATCGCTGAACTTACTAAAGCCGGTATAAATAAAGATATCGCTATTGATCTGTCTTTCAGATATTATAAAAATGAACTCACTTACAAGGATATTGAGTTCTTAAAAGAAAACTTTGATATAAAATTGAAACACTTAGAAAATGGGATTAGTAGTATTAAGGATGAACTTAATACCAAAATCGATACTAAATTTAATGAACTCGATAAAAAAATAGACTCTGTTGAGAATAATTTTAACCTTAAGCTTGAAAAAGTTGAAGCTCTTTTACAATCTGAGATTAAATCTGTCAAAACCGAACTTGATAACAAGATTGATAACAAATTTAATGAACTCGATACCAAGATTGAGAATGTTAGAGTAGAACTTAATAATAAGATTGATAACAAATTTAATGAACTTGATAACAAAATAGATTCTGTTGAGAATAATCTTAATAACAAAATAGATACCAAATTCAATGAACTCGATAACAAAATAGATACCAAATTCAATGAACTCGATACTAAGATTGATGTTAACAAAATGGAACTTAAGAGTACATTAAGACTTCATAATTGGATGTTTGGGACTATTATTACCATCTCTATAGGTATTTTATTAACTCTTATCTTTAAGTAATTGTTTAATTTAATTAAAAAGCAATAAATCACATAAATTGATACTACTCTAAGAACTTGGTATACCTTATAAATCTACTAATAGATTGCAAAAACAACTATTTTCTCATATATTTTTGTGACATCTCTTAAAAAAATACATAAAAGAAAATAAATTTGTTCACTCAGCAGCAATTATGTACAAATTGATAATAATATTGCTTGTACTATTATAGTGAAATCCTAAAAAAATTTTTTAACCCCCTAGCTTAATATCAATTAGTAAAGCCTCTCTTTTTTCCTATTGCTTTAAAGCTTTTTTTACTTTATACTTACTATAAGGAGATTTTTATGGGGCTTGCCCAACCTGTTATTACTCAACAAATGGTCATCAATGAACTTACTAAAGCCGGTATAAATAAAGATATCGCTATTGATCTGTCTTTCAGATACTATCGTAATGAACTCACTTTCAAAGATATTGAATTCTTAAAAGAAAACTTTGATATAAAGCTTGAAAAGGTTGAGGCTCTTCTACAAGCTGAAATTAAATCTGTAGAGGCAACCTTACAAGCTGAAATTCAAAGGGTTGAGACAACCTTAAAATCAGACATTAAGGATCTTGATAATAAGATTGACACTGTTAGAAGTGAATTAAAATCTGACATTAAGGATCTTGATAATAAGATTGACACTGTTAGAAGTGAATTAAAATCAGACATTAAGGATCTTGATAACAAAATTAACACTGTTGAGAATAATCTTAACACCAAGATAGACACTGTTGAGAATAATCTTAACATCAAGATAGATACCAAATTCAATGAACTTGATAACAAAATAGATAATGTTGAAAATAATCTTAACACCAAGATTGATACTGTTGAGAATAATCTTAACATCAAGATTGATACTAAATTCAATGAACTTGATAACAAAATTGACAACGTTGAGAATAATCTTAACACCAAGATAGATACTGTTGAGAATAATCTTAACACTAAGATAGATACCAAATTTAATGCACTCGATACCAAAATAGATAATGTTGAAAATAATCTTAACATCAAGATTGATAACGTTAGAACTGAATTAAAATCTGATATTGCATCTATGAGCTATGAGATTTCTCTTGTTAGAAAAGATATGGAAATTAATAAGATGGAATTCAAAAGTACATCAAGATTACATAATTGGATGTTTGGTACTATTATTACCATCTCTATAGGTATTTTATTAACTCTTATCTTTAAGTAATTGTTTAATTTATTTAAACTTATTTCTATTCAATTAATTTATTATTATTTTTAGTCTCTGCAAGACTTAGGAAATCTACAAGATTAGATTTGAAGACTAATACAAAAAATTTATTCAAATGTGTTAGCTCAATTTCTTTATCAAAAGTTACAATCAAGCTCAAATTAGCATTAAACAAATGTTTTTAGATGCCTCAGATTCTATTCTTAACGTAATTACCAACTCCTAAATCTTAGTCTTAACATCAACAATTTTTGCCTCTTTAGCACTTTCTGTAATCTTGCCTAATGCCCCATTGATCAACTTATCAATTACTGAGTTAACTCTTGCTTAATACAATTACCACCATTAACAACTTATGTATTTTTTTAGTCTTAACAAATGTTATAATTAAGCAATTTTTGTGAAATACTTACCTATATATTCCTTCTTACTGTCATAATTAATATCAAGTACATCTATAAACATGTCGCTAAAAGAAATAAAAATAGATAAAAGACATTTTTTCAAATTAGCAATAAAGGTTAAAAAATACAGTTTTAGGATCCTCAACGTCTTTACTGCCATATCCACCACAGCTAAAAATAAAATTCATCAATAACACACTTAAAGTAATCTTTTTCATTATTATGTGACTACACATTTCAAAATCTTAATTCAAAATTAAAACTTATATTTTCATTTTATTTTTTTTGCTATATTTGTATTTCACTTAACACCACTAACCTCTAATGCATAAAAACAATAGACTCATTAAACTTTTTACAAATACTGATTTATAAAAATCAAAATATAGGAATATAAAATTTTAGAGCTTAATTAAGTATTCTTTTTAAAATGCTTAATCAAGCTCTAAAAGCCTAATAATGTCATTCACAAATTAGGTAGTCCTAAAATGAATAGCACTACTAACGATAGTTATCTTACAATAAATCTAAATCAAAATCAACTATTACTGTTTTTTAAAATCATTATCCTTTTTCATCATTATTTTTAATAATATTGCATAATTATTTTGTATTTCTTTAAGTAAAATTTTTTCTAGATCAGATATGTTCTTTTAAAAACTCTTTTATATTAATGATTTGTTGTTCTAATGAATTTATTTTTTCTCCTAAAACTTAAAAAATACAATTTACTTATGAAGTAAAATGAAATCTACTGCTTATTAAATAAACCTTTTATTCAAAAATTCCATCCTTAAAATCTTCTGTTTTATACGTTCGATAGGTTAAAATTATTTACGAACACTTTTCTCACTTATTCTTTTAAATTTTGAAATTTTTTTACAAACTCTTCGAGTAAATCTTTTTTACTTGAAAAAATCTCATCTAAAATGAATGCCGTCAATTTTGCATTTTTTTTATAAAAATCATAACTCTCTTGTTTTTTTAGTTGAAATTTTAATGGCTTTATTAAATTTTGTCTTAATTGTCGAGCATTAATTCTTTTTTTATTTCTTAAAGAAAGAATAACATCATGAATACCATTTTCAATAATATCTTGCTCTTCAACCAGACCTTCCTCCATGGCATTTGCTATTTTTAAATATTCATAAGCCTGGGTCTTAGCAATTTTATAATTTTTAGTAAATTCTTCAAAACTTTTATAACCATCCAACTTATAATATTCATTATCTTTAATCTCTTTTAAAATTTTCATATTTTCTATTTTATTAAGTATTTCCTTTTGAAAATTGAATACTAATCTTTCTTTCAAAGAAAGATAATATTTTACTGTTTTATTTTTATCATCTAAATTAGTTAAATCTTGATTTTCATTTTCAATAACACGCTTAGTTATTTTGATATTCACAATTAACCTCCTACATTACTTTTTTCCGTAGTACGGAAAAACTCGTAAATAGCGGTCTGATATTCTTTTATATAATCTTTGTTAAGATCAAATGCATCATTTTGTGCAATTCTTTTGTTTAAATCTTCTCTTTCAGATACAATACCTAAAAAATCAACCTTTTCTTTTATCATAACTAATAAATTCTTACGGGTATTATTTTTTTTAAAACGAGTTACCAAAACAAAAATAGGTATATTAAATTTCAATTTTCTTAAAAAAAATTCTAATATCTCTAAACTTTCAAATGACCATCTCTCAGCTGTCATTGGAACTATTATATAGTTACTACAAACTAAAGCATTTGTTAAAATAATATCTAAACTAGGACTTGTATCAATTATTATATAATCATATACGTGATGCAATAACTTCAAACTTTGTTTAAATCTTAATTCTTTAAAAGCAATATTATCATTATGAAAGAAATGTAAATTTAAATAACTCGGCAATAAACTCAAATTGTCATTTATTTTAATAATTGGCGAATTTATATTTATTTTATCAATTAATACTTCATAAATATTTTGAACTATAAGATTCAAATTTTGATCTTCTAGATTATCGTAAAAATAACTAGTAACTGAGGCTTGGGTATCCATATCGATTAAAAGCACTTTATGATCTCTTGCCAAAAGAGTTGCAAATATTATAGCACTTGTACTTTTTCCAACACCACCTTTAATTGATGCAATAGTAATTATTTTAGGTTTTTTTCTATCCATTTAGTTATAAGACCTCCTTCTGGGAATTTTTTATTGTAAAATTCATATACTTGTTTCTCCAGCCTCAAAAATGTCTTAATTAAAGAATCGTAATATTTCTTATTAGCTTTTTCTTTTTTAAGCAAATAAGCAATTCCTACAAGATAACAAAACACGCTACCCTTCTTAAATCTAAATTCTATGTAATAAACTTTTGAAAGCATAGATGCCTTCATAACCCCATTATCTTCATATTTTCTAATCACATTTTTTATTGGTTTTCTATAACCATAATAAATACCTAAGAATTTATCATCATCTCTTAAAGAAAATAGATGAAAATTGCTTATTCTTTTCCTATTGAATAAACCTCTAAATGCAATAAAGAATTTGTATTGCTGTTTTTTATTAATGGCAAATGTATAAAAGTCCGTCATAACTTTTGTATGGTACAATGTTTTGTTGTTATTGTTCTCTATCTGTAAAAAGATAGAGGTATCCCTTTTATCCTTAATTTCTAACTTTTTCTCTTTAAGGCGTTCTAATACATTCTTCATAACTAATCCTTAACTTGTAACTTTTTTAGATTCTCCTAATTGTAAATAATCTTTATTATTTTCCATTAATTCTAAAAGTTCACAGTAGTAATGGTTGCTAAATACCTTATTATATTCTAATGTGTTCTGTCTACTTAAATAATTCTTTAATATTGGTACCAAAACCGATGTGTCCACTTTATGTCTTAACTGATCAAGAAGTATGCTAAATATATTATTTCTAATGTCTCCCTCATTTTTTTGTGTGTTTTTATTAGTATATTCAACTGTTTTTTTAAGTTTTTCTATTATCTTTTTTAAATCACTGTATTTATCTTTTTCTATGATAAAGTGTGGTTTGTTTTTATATTGTGCATACACATTTTGTATTTGGCTCTCTAATTGTTTGCTGTCATATCCCTCATCCTTTAGATTATCTTTTATCTCATCTAGTATTTTACTTAATTCTTTTTGTTTAATTGCAAGTTTAATGTTATTTGGTTTAATTTCATTTATTCCTTTATACCCACTATTTTCAGCTATTTTAATGGCTTTAAATGATTGAATTTTAAAATCTTTGTCCGCTTCTAAATTCAAAATAGAGAGGAAAGCATTTGATTTAAAATTGCATTTCTTAGCGTATTTTTCTACTTGTAATTTTTCTATAGATTTTGTGTTGTTTTTATCTTCTTCTTTATTATTATAAGAATTATTAAAACACTCCCATTTTTCTACACTGCTATTTTTAGTGCAAGTTTTTTTAAAATACGCATTAATACGATTTTTGTGTCTCTCTTCTTTTTTTTCTCTGAAGTGTTTATTGATTATGCGGTAACATTCTTTTTTGTTGTATTTAAGTTTGTAATGAACTTCAGTTCCCATGTTAACACCCAAATGTCTGTGATAATTAATTGTCACTTTAAATTCTTTTTCTAATTTATATAGATAACTTTGTAGAGTTTTAAGTTTAACAGGTTTTTGGTCATTTTTTTTCATATTGTTATTAAAGTAATAAAGTATGTTGCTTTGAGTGTATTGCTTAAGATTTAAGTTCATATAATTTAGTGTAGATATTAAAACGATTAACTTGTGTTGGTATTTGTTGGTAGTCTTTTTTGTACTTTTCATATTTAATCTCCTAATTTGTGAATTTACTACTAACTATGATAATGCAATACCTATTAAAAAGTAAACCTGTTTATAATAAAAATATTTTTAGTAAATATATTATAGGAGTATCAAATGAATACAAATATTCCCAAAAATAAATGCGAAAAAAGTAGTGGTTGAGATTTAATATCTTGGTGTCTACTTAATAAAATAATCTAAGGTATTAAGACTGTTAATTAGACTATTGGTATTATAGGTAAAAACCTACTTGGTAGTGTTGCTATGAATTCTGATCCTAAGAAATCAGTAGTTAATGTCGCTAAAACTGTCGTAGCAGTAACTGGTGCTGACATATTACAGGTTATAGGGTTTAAACGTGGTGATAGTTCTGTTATTGATGCTGTCAATGTAATGCTGAAGATATTACTATAACAGTTGTTATAGATTTAAGATCCATGATTAAAGGTGGTAAATTTGATGGTTCTGATATTGCTGATAATGATTATGCTCTTGCAGTTAAAGATGTGGCATTAAGTATAGTCACTAAAGCAATGGGTATTTTAACTATAGCAATAAGAAAAACAATTGACATAGGTCTTAAAACCGTTAAAGATGCTATGAAAATTAATTTTTATGAAAATTAATTTTAGTGATACTTCTTTAGCTACTGATAAGTAGATCCTTCAAACTAAGAAAAACTAGTTAAGATTTAATAACAATAAATATAACTAAATAAAGTCATTTGAGGAAAACTATTTCTCTTCATAAGAATTGTTTTCCTTTTGTTTTTATGCTTATCAAAGGTTGTTAATCGTCTTGTCCTCCTGAGTTGAGTAAAAAAGGAGGCACGTGATAATGAAAAGAATTACTTTTTGTGCATTATTAATGACTTTATTTTTACTTCTTGGCTGTGGCAGTGGACAACAATCAGTTGATGCTGCTAATGGTGGCGGGGCAGCTACAGGAGGGAGCAGTTTAAGTGCAGTTCTAATGAATGTAGGTAGAAGTGCTGAGAATGCTTTTTATTCTTTTTTAGAGTTACTCTCAGATACATTAGGCTTTACTGCTAAATCAACTACAAAGAAAGAGGATGTAGGAGATTATTTTAACAGCTTAGGTGCTAAGCTTGGAAAAGCATCAGCAGAGTTAGAACAAGTAGCAAAAAAGTCAGAAACAGAGCTTGATAAAGGTGATCTAAGCAAGGCTATTAGAAGTGCAGTTGATGCTGCTAAGGCTACTTTAAGTACATTAAAAACACATTTAGATTCCTTAGGAACAATAGGTGATGACAATGTGGTAGGCGATGCAGCAACCAATACTCAAGGGACAACACCAGCTGATGTTGAATTAAAGAAAGCCCTTAAGGCTTTGCAGGAGATAGTAAAATCAGCAAAGGAAAAAGGTGTGAAAGAGCCAGAAGCAGGAGACACAGCAGTAAAGGTTGGTGCTAATGGGACAGATAATAAGGATGGGGCTAAGATATTGGCTACAGATAGTGCTGCAGCAGCAACAGATGCAGGTAAAGCAGCAGCAATACTAGCAACAGTAAGTGGAAATGAAATGTTAGCATCAATAGTTAATTCAACAGAAGGAGATGTTAAAGTAGTAGCAGCCGCAGCAACTGAAAATACAACCCCACTGGAATTTGCTAAAGGAGGTAATGGAGCTAATTTAGCAAAAGATACAGCTAAAGCAGCAGCTGTAGCAGGAGGAATAGCTTTACGTTCCTTAGTTAAAGATGGTAAATTAGCATCAGGTGCAGCAGATGGACAAGGAGGAGGAAAAGAAGAGGTGCAAAAAGTAGGAGTAAGTGCTGTAAATAAGTTATTAGTAGCAGTAGAAGATATAATTAAAAAAACAGTAAAGAATGTTCTTGAGAAAACTAAACAAAAAATAGATCAAGCAAGAGCTCCAAAATCAACAGCTCAGCAGTAAATTAGATAGTTAGATTAGATTACTTAAAAGTAAGATTAGAAGGCAATTTTAGATTTATATCTAAAATTGCCTTCTATATTGTTGTAATAAAACTTAAGAAGTTAAATTGGCTACTGAGAGTAAGAATACTTTCTTAGATTCATTAGTTAAGATAGGTCATGGGTTTTACGAGATTTTTGGCGTCTTTGGTAATGCTATTGGTGATGCTTTAGGGCTTACAGCAGTTAAATCTGATGACAAGAGAAGTAAAGTTGATGAACACTTTAAGACTATAGGTGATGGACTTACAACTACTAAGAATAAGTTAAATGAGCTATCAAATAAAATATCTGAAGCAAAAAATGCTGATGGTAGTACAATTGAAGCTGTTAAGGGTGCAATTAAAGGTGTAAATGATGTCTTTGATAAATTAATTACTTCTGTAACTAAGCTTGCTGGTGTAACTAAGGACGATTCTCTGATTGGTGATACCGCTAGTGCTGGTGCTTCAGCACCAGCTAATAAAGATAGTGTTGAAGCTATAATTGTAGGAGTTAAAGAAATTATTGATGTAGCAGATAAGTCTGGAATAAAGATTGATGCTGGGAATGCCGGTAGTCCGGTAGCCAATGGTGCGGGAACTGCAACTGCTACTATTAATGCTAATGCTGCTGCAGGTGCTGGAGCTGGTCCTAAGCTAGCTGAAGAAGTAGCTAAAGCAGATCCATGGGCGATGATTGCAAAGATAAAGGATGCTAAGACTAAAACTGAACAACTTACTGCTGGTGCTGATAATAATGCAGGAGAATTAGCTACTGGTGCTAATGCTGCTGATGCTAATGGTGCTAAAGCTGCTACTAATGCCGACCTAGCAGCAGCAGTTGCCCTTAAGGCAATGACTAAAAGTGGTAAACTTAGTGCTAATGCTGCTAATAATGAAGCTGATGCAGTTAAAGCTGCTGCTGTAATTGCTGTAAATAAGGTATTAGGAATACTTGATTTGATAATTAAGAAAACAGTATCAAGAGAACTAGATAAAGTAGGAAAAGCTGTTAAGGGGATACAGTACTCTGAGATTACTACAGAAACAACCGAAGCTAGTACTACTCAATCTGCTGCTACTAAATAAATTATCTAATTAAATAATCTAAATAATAAAGTCATTTGAGGAAAACATTTCTCTTCATAAGATTCGTTTTCCTTTTGTTTTTTATCTAGTCCTTCTGAATAAATAAGGAGGCAGGTAATAATGAAAAGAATTACTTTTTGTGCGTTATTGATGACTTTATTTTTACTTCTTAGTTGTGGGAGTGGTAGTACTAAGGTGGAAGATCCTAAAACCACTTTCTTAAACTCTATTGCTAATTTAGGTAAAGGGTTCTTAGATGTTTTTACTTCTCTTTCTGATATGGTTGCTGGTGCCTTTGGCATTAAGGCTGAGACTAAGAAATCTGACATTGGTCAGTATTTCACTTCTATTGAAACTACTATGAACACAGTTAAAAAAAAGTTACAAGATGAAGTTGCTACTAATGGAAATTACTCAAAACTTAAATCAGTTGTTGATAAGTTTATCACAGGCACATTAGACAAGATCGCTGATGGGGCTAAAACAGCTGCTACTGGGGCTACTGGTGATGTTATTATTTCAGCTGGACATGGGGCTACTCCTGCTAGCAAGGAGTCAGTTGTTTCACTGGTTAAAGGGATTAAGACTATTGTTGATGTGGTTTTAAAAGACAATGAGGGAAATGCAGAGGCTACTAAGACTGCAGAAGATGATAAAAAGGACATTGGGAAGTTGTTTGATGGAAAAAAAGATGATGCTAAAGAAGAAAATATTGCAAAAGCATCAGCTAGTATTGGTGCCGTAACTGGTGCTGACATCCTAAAAGCTATTGCTAAATCTAAAGAAGATCCTACTGCGAATAGTACTGAGGGCATTGAAAAAGCTACAGATGCAGCAGAGATTGCTATTGCTCCGGCTGTTAACAACAAGAAAGAAATTAAAGATGCAGCAGCACAAAAGGACGCAGTTATTGCTGCGGGTATTGCTTTAAGAGCTATGGCTAAGGGTGGTAAACTTGCTGCTAAGGATGAAGAGAAGTCTGCTCATGCAGTTAATGGTGCAGCGGCAAGTGTTGTTGGTAAGACTTTAAGTACTCTTATTATTGCTATTAGAAATACTGTTGATAGTGGATTAAAGACAATAAGTGATGCTCTTGCTACAGTTACACAAGAAGATAAATCTTTAGATTCTACTACACCTGCAGAAGCAGCAACTGGTGGACAAAAACAATAAATAATTATTAATAAAACATACATAACTAAATAAAGTCATTTGAGGAAAACTATTTCTCTTCATGAGATTTGTTTTCCTTTTATCTATATCTTATCCCCTTTAGTAATAAGGAGGCACGTGATAATGAAAAGAATTACTTTTTGTGCATTATTAATGACTTTATTTTTACTTCTTAGTTGTGGCAGTGGGGGTACTAAGGCTGAGGATCCTCAGAGTAGATTCTTAAAGTCAGTTATTAGTTTAAGTAATGACTTCTTAAATGTTTTCACTTCCCTTTCTGATATGGTTGGAGGGGTTTTAGGTTTTGATACTAATACTAAAAAGTCTGATGTTGGAGTTTACTTTAAGAAAGTACATGATACTCTTTCATCTACTAAGACAGCCCTTGAGAAAATTGTTGCTGATATGAAATCTGAAAATAATCCTAATTCTTCTGCAGTTGAAACTGCTGTAACTAATTTAGTTACAACCACTCTTGATAAAATAATTGATGGAGCTAAAACTGCTAGTGAGGCTATTGGTACTATAGGTGATGAGTTGCTTGGTAATATTTCTGATAAGGGTGCTGGTGATAATACTTCTCATGGTTCTGGTGCGAAGTCTGATAGTGTTGAAAATTTAATTAGGGGCGTCAAATCAATTGTAGACGTGGTACTTAAAGACAAAGGAAATGCTGAGGCTGGTACTGATAAAAAAGCTGAAGATGGGGGGCAAAGGTCTGAGGGCAATGCTGGTGATGGTGAAGCAACTAAATTATTTGTTGGTACTGGTAATGCTGGGGATGTCGGTCAAACTAAGAAGTCAGCAGCTGATGCTGCTAAAGCTGTTGGGGCTGTGACTGGGGCTGATATTCTAAAAGCTATTGTTAAAGATGATGGTGATGCTGCTAAATTAGCTAAGAATAATGTTGCAGCTGTTAACGCTACTGGCAGACCTAAAGATGCGGTTATAGCAGGAGGTATTGTACTGCGAGCAATGGCTAAAGATGGTAAATTTGCTAATGCAAGTGCTGATGATCAAGGGGCTGTTTCTTCTGAAATTAAAGGAACAGCATCAAGTGCAGTAACTAAGGCTTTGGGTACTCTTATTATTGCTATAAGAAATACTATTGATTTGGGTCTTAAAACAGTTAAAGATGCTATTAAATTTAATACTACTGATACTACTGTAACTACTGATAATCAGACTCCTGAAACTAAGAAGAACTAATAGTCAGTACTAAAGAGTATTTAATAACAATAAACATAACTAAATAAAGTCATTTGAGGAAAACTTTTCTCTTCATGAGAACCGTTTTCCTTTTATTTATGTCTTATCCCCTTGAGTAAAAAAGGAGGCACGTGATAATGAAAAGAATTACTTTAAGTGCGTTATTGATGACTTTATTTTTACTTATGAGCTGTGGCAGTGGTAGTGCTAAGGTGGAAGATCCTAAAACCACATTCTTAAATTCTATTGCTAATTTAGGTAAAGGGTTCTTAGATGTTTTTACTTCCCTTTCTGATATGGTTGCTGGTGCTTTTGGTATTAAAGCAGATACTAAAAAATCTGATATTGGTAAGTATTTCACTTCTATTGAAACTACTATGAACACAGTTAAAAAGAAATTACAAGATGAAGTTACTAAGAATGGGAATTACTCAAAACTTAAAACAGTCGTTGATACGTTTATCACTAATACATTAGACAAAATAGCAGAAGGTGCAAAGGAAGCTGCTAAAGGGGCTGAGGGTAATGACCCAATTGGTAATGTTGCTGTTGGTGGTGCAGCTGCTGCTGGTGCTGGTGCGGCGAGTGAGGCAAATGCAGTTAAATCTCTTAGTGAAGGGATTGGAAAGATTGTAGATGTAGTACTTAAAGGCAAAGGAAGTGCTAATGCTGGTACTGATAAAAAATCCGATGGTCTTACTGCAAGAACCGCTGCAGCTGCAGCTGGTGATGGTGAAGCAGGTAAATTATTTGCTGCTGCTAATGCTGGTGATGCTGCTAATGCAAAGAAATCAGCTGCTGATGTTGCTAAGGCTGTTGGTGCTGTAACTGGTGCTGACATTTTACAAGCTATTGTTAAAGATAATGGTGATGCTGCTAAGTTAGCTAGAGAAACAACCGGCAATGCTGCTACACCTAAAGATGCTGTTATTGCAGGAGGGATAGCGTTAAGAGCAATGGCTAAGGATGGTAAGTTCGCTAATGCTAGTGATAATGCTAATGCTGATGCAAAGAAAGCAGTAGAGGATGCAGTAGTAAGTGCAGTAACTAAAGCATTAAATGCATTAACTATTGCAATAAGAAATACTGTTGATAGTGGATTAAAGACAATCAGTGAAGCATTAGCAGCCGTTAAACAAGAAGATAAGTCTTTAGATTCTACTACACCTACAGACGCAGCAGCTAGTGGACAACAACAATAAATAATTATCAATAAAACATAACTAAATAAAGTCATTTGAGGAAAACTATTTCTCTTCATGAGGATTGTTTTCCTTTTATCTATATCTAGCCTCTTTGAGTGAAAGGGAGGCATGTAATAATGAAAAGAATTACTTTTTGTGCGTTATTAATGACTTTATTTTTACTTATGAGTTGTGGTAGTGGTAGTGCTAAGGTGGAGGATCCTAAAACCACTTTCTTAAATTCTATTGCTAATTTAGGTAAAGGGTTCTTAGATGTTTTTACTTCCCTTTCTGATATGGTTGCTGGTGCTTTTGGTATTAAAGCAGATACTAAAAAATCTGATATTGGTCAGTATTTCACTGATATTGCAAACACTATGAACACAGTTAAAAAGAAATTACAGACAGAAGTTGCTAAGAATGGCAATTACTCAAAACTTAAATCAGTTGTTGATACGTTTATTACAGGCACATTAGACAAGATCGCAGAAGGGGCTGAAACAGCTGCTAGTGGTCTTAAAGATGCTAATAGTAATTTGGGAGCTATAGAAAAAGCTGATGATAATAGTAAAGGAGCAAATGCAATTAGTGTAGGAAATCTAGTTAAAGGAATAAAAACTATAGTAAATGTGGTTTTAAAACCAAATGAAGGTGATGGGGTAAAAGATGTAACTAATCCTCTTGATGACGATAAGAAAAAAATAGGAAAACTATTTGGTGATAAAACCGGTAATGGAGCAGAAGAGAAACATATAGCTGCTGCTAGTGCTTCAATTGGTGCAGTGACTGGGTCTGATATACTAAAAGCTATTGCTAAGTCTAGTGATCAATCAGTTTCTGGTAAGGCAAGTGAGGCAAAAGATTCAGCAGGGCTTGCAATGGCTAATGGTGATTCAACTGAAACTACTGACTTAAATGCAGCAGCAAAGAAAGATGCAGTTATTGCTGCTGGTATAGTCCTAAGGTCTATGGCTAAGGATGGTAAATTTATTGTTAAGGATACTGCTGCAAATAAAACTGAGGCTGAGGCAGCTAAAGGGGTTGCTGCTAATGCTGTAAACAAAACTTTAAGTACTTTAATAATAGCAATAAGAAATACTGTTGATAGTGGTTTAAAGACAATTAGTGATACTCTTGCTACAGTTACACAAGAAGATAAGTCTGTAGATTCTACTACACCTGCAGAAGCAGCAACTAGTGTACAGCAACAATAAAAAATTATTAATAACAAATACATAACTAAATAAAGTCATATAAGGAAAACTCTTCTCTTCATGAGATTTGTTTTCCTTTTAGCTATATCTTGTCCCTTGTTGAGGTAATAAGGAGGCACGTGATAATGAAAAGAATTACTTTTTGTGCGTTATTAATGACTTTATTTTTACTTCTTGGTTGTGGCAGTGGCAGTACTAAGACGGAAGATCCTAAAACCACTTTCTTAACTTCTATTGCTAATTTGGGTAAAGGGTTCTTAGATGTTTTTACTTCCCTTTCTGATATGATCACTGGGGCTTTTGGTATTAAGGCTGACACTAAAAAGGAAGATATTGGAGCTTATTTCACTAAAATTGCAGAGACTATGACATCTGTTAAAAAGAAATTACAAGAGGAAGTTGCTAATAATGGAAATTACTTGAAACTTAAGACAGTTGTTAATACGTTTATCACTAACACATTAGATAAAATTGCTGAAGGAGCTAAAACAGCAGCTAGTGGGGCTACAACTGATGCTGCTATTGGTGGTGCTCCTACTGCGGGTCAAGATGCGTCACCTGCAGAAGTTGCAAGTGTAAATGCTCTTGTTAAAGGAATTAAAACAATGGTTGAAGTGGTGCTAAAAAAGGATGAGGGTAATTCAGGGGCTACTAAAACTGCTGAAGAACAGCAAAAATCAATTGGTAAGTTATTTGGTACTAACGCTGCTGATGGGACAGAAGCACATGGAGCAGCTGCTAGTGCTTCAATTGGAGCAGTAAGTGGTGCTGACATCTTAAAAGCTATTGCTAGCTCTGCTGAGGCTGGTACTGGTGAGATTAAAGTTGAGACAGCAAAGAATGCTGCTGAGATTGCTGCTGCTAAGGCAGAAGCCGCTAAAGAGATTACAATAGAATCAGCAAAGAAAGATGCAGTTATTGCTGCGGGTATAGCACTGCGAGCAATGGCTAAGGGTGGTAAATTTGCTGCTAAGAATAATGAAGAGAAATCAGCTCATGCAGTTAATGGTGCAGCTGCTAGTGCTGTTGGTAAGACTTTAAGTACCCTTATTATTGCTATTAGGAATACTGTTGATAGTGGTTTAAAGACAATAAGTGATGCTCTTGCTACAGTTAAACAAGAAGATAAATCTGTAGAAGCTACTACACCCGCAGAAACAGCAACTAGTGGACAGTAACAATAAATAATTATTAATAAAACATACATAACTAAATAAAGTCATTTGAGGAAAACCCTTCTTTTCATAAGAATTGTTTTCCTTTTATCTGTATCTTGCCCCCTGAGGTAATAAGGAGGCACGTGATAATGAAAAGAATTACTTTTTGTGCGTTATTAATGACTTTATTTTTACTTCTTAGTTGTGGTAGTGGTAGTGCTAAGGTGGAAGATCCTAAAACCACATTCTTATCTTCTATTGCTAATTTAGGTAAAGGGTTCTTAGATGTTTTTACTTCTCTTTCTGATATGGTTGGAGGTGTTTTAGGGTTTAATACTAATACTAAAAAGTCTGACATTGGTAAGTATTTCACTGATATTGAAAACACTATGAACACAGTTAAAAAGAAATTACAAGAGGAAGTTGCTAAGAATGGTAATTACTCAAAACTTAAATCAGTTGTTGATAAGTTTATCACTAATACATTAGACAAAATAGCAGAAGGTGCAAAGGAAGCTGCTAAAGGGGCTGAGGGTAATGACCAAATTGCTAATGTTGCTGAACCTAATGGCGGTGCAGGTGTTGCTGCTGGTTCTGATGCAGTTAAGTCTCTTAGTGAAGGGATTGGAAAGATTGTAGATGTAGTACTTAAAGGCAAAGGAAATGCTGATGCTGGTGATGATAAGAAAGCTGAAGATGGTGATACTGCAAGAAATAATGATGGTGCAGGAAAACTATTTGCTAACGATAACGCCGGAGCAGCTGATGCTGCAAAAAAATCAGCTGCTGATGCGGCTAAAGCTGTTGGTGCTGTAACTGGTGCTGATATCTTAAAAGCTATGGTTAAAAATGATGGTAATGCCTCTAAGTTAGCTAAGAATAATGCTGCTCAAGTTGCTGGTGTTGCTGCGCCTAAAGATGCAGAAGTAGCAGGAGGTATAGCATTGAGAGCTATGGCTAAGAGTGGTAAATTCGCTAACAGTAGTGCTGCTGATGCTCAAGGGGTTATTGCTACCACAGTTAAAGGAGTAGCAATAAGCGCAGTAACTAAAGCATTGGGTACTTTAACTATTGCTATAAGGAATACTGTTGATAGTGGCTTAAAGTCAATTAGTGCAGCTCTTGCTACAGTGACACAAGAAGATAAGTCTGCAGATTCTGCTACACCTGTAGACGCAACATATAGTGGACAGCAACAATAAAAAAATTATTAATAAAACATAACTAAATAAAGTCATTTAAGGGAAACTCTTCTCTCTTCCTGAGATTCGTTTTCCTTTTATTTATGTCTTTTCCCTTGAGTAAAAAATGAGGCACGTGATAATGAAAAGAATTACTTTTTGTGCATTATTAATGACTTTATTTTTACTTCTTAGTTGTGGGAGTGGCAGTACTAAGACTGAGGATCCTCAGAGTAGATTCTTAAAATCTATTATTAGTTTAAGTAATGACTTCTTAAATGTTTTTACTTCCTTTGCTGATATGCTTGGAGGGGTTTTAGGGTTTAATACTAATACTAAGAAGTCTGATGTTGGAAACTACTTTCAGACCATTCATGATACTGTACAAGGAACTAAGAATAAACTTGAAAAAATTGTTGCTGATATGAAATCTGAAAATAATCCTAATTCAGAGGCTACTGATACCGCTGTAAAAGCTCTAATTACTAATACTCTTGATAAGATAATCCAGGGGGCTAAGACTGCTAGTGAGGCTATTGGTTCTGATAATAACCCAATTGCTAATGTTGCTGCTCAAACAGTTGTTGGTGCTTTTGCTGAAGAAGCTTCGGTTAAGTTGCTTAGTGAGGGGGTTGGAACGATTGTAAATGTAGTGCTTAAAAATATAGGAAGTGTTGATGCTGGTACTGATAAAAAAGCTGAAGATGGTAGCGCAAGAGGGAATAATGATGGTGCAGCTAAGTTGTTTGGTAATACTGCTATTGCTGCTGATTCAAAAAAATCAGGTACCGATGCTGCTAAGGCTGTTGGTGCTGTAACTGGCGCTGATATACTACAAGCCATTTCTAAAGGTGATGCAGGCAAAGCTGCCAAGTTGGCTAAAAATAATGCTGCTAATGCAGCTGATGCTACTAATGCTAAGGATGCAGTTGTAGCGGGAGGTATAGCACTGAGAGCAATGGCTAAAAATGGTAAATTTCCTGGTGGTGAAGCTGGTGGTCATGATGATTATGCGGCTGAAATTAAGGGGGCAGCTGTAAGTGCTGTTACTAAGGCGTTGGATACTCTCACAATAGCAATAAGAAATACTATTAATACAGGGCTTAAGACTGTTAAGGATGCTATGAATATTAATTCTACTGCTGCTCCTGCAACTACTGATAATACAACCTCTGAAACTAAGAAGGACTAGTTAAAAATTAATAACAATAAACATAACTAAATAAAGTCATTTGAGGAAAACTATTTCTCTTCATGAGATTCGTTTTCCTTTTTTACTATCTGTAATAATACTCAGGTCTAAATAGTATTGATAGCTATCCTTTAACAACGGATTGATGGTAAGATTTCATTTCAGCTTTTTGATAAACTAAAAAAAATAGACTAAATACTTTATTTTAGATTTAGGGACCCTTTTAAATCACATTTTACTAAAATAAGGTTCCTATAACACTTAAGATATTATATAATAATTATATAAGGAGATTTTTATGGGACTTGCTCAACCAGTTATTACTCAACAAATGGTTATAGCAGAACTTACTAAAGCTGGTATAAATAGAGATATTGCTATTGATCTCTCTTACAGATATTATAAAAATGAGCTTACACACAAGGATATTGAGTATTTAGAGACTACTTTTAACCTTAAGCTTGAAAAAGTTGAAGCACTCTTACAAGCTGAGATTAAATCAAGCAAAACTGATCTGGATACTAAAATTGATACTAAATTCAATGAACTTGATAACAAGATTGATACAGTTAGAAGTGAATTAAAATCTGACATTAAAGACCTTGATACCAAAATTGATTCTGTTGAGAATAATCTTAATACTAAGATTGATACAGTTAGAAGTGAATTAAAATCTGACATTAAAGACTTGGATACCAAAATCGATTCTGTTGAGAATAATCTTAATACTAAGATTGATACAGTTAGAAGTGAATTAAAATCTGACATTAAAGACCTTGATAATAAGATTGATACTAAATTCAATGAACTTGATAATAAGATTGATGTTAACAAAATGGAACTTAAAAGTACATTAAGACTTCATGGTTGGATGTTTGGTACCATTATTACCCTAAATATAGGAATATTTTTAACATTAATGTCCATAGTTTATTCATTGTTGAATAAATGAATTTAAATTAATTAAACCTTTTCTTTTTTTGACTACATATCAGTTATTTTTTTAGAAAATTATTTAATTTTTTGTTAGAGACAATTAATATCTGCTAATTTTCTCATTGTATTTAGTTTTTGCAAGGTTACAGTATCTATGCTTTTAGCTTTTTTTATTTTGTTCAAAGGTTGTTAACCATTTTGCTACTTGAGGTAATAAGGAGGCACGTGATAATGAAAAGAATTACTTTTTGTGCGTTATTAATGACTTTATTTTTACTTCTTAGCTGTGGAAGTGGACAACTTCAGGCTGAGAAATTGGCTGCTGAATCTAAAATTTCTTTCTTTGATTCACTTATCAAAATAGGTCATGGGTTTTACGAGATTTTTGGCTTTTTTGGTAATGCTATTGGGGATGCTTTTGGATTTACAGCAGTTAAATCGGGTGATAAGAGAAGTAAAGTTGGTGAACACTTTAAGACTATAGGAGATGGACTTACAACTACTAAGAATAAATTAAATGAGCTATCAAGTAAAATATCTGAAGCAAAAAATGCTAATGGCAGTACAATTGAAGCTGTTAAGGGTGCAATTAAAGGTGCAAATGGAGTTTTTGAAAAACTAGTTGCCGCTCTAACTAAACTTGCTGGGGTAACTAATGATAGTGCTACTGATATTGGTGATAATGCAGCTGGTGCTGCAGTAGCTGCCGATAAAGATAGCGTTGAAACTATTATTAAAGAAGTTAAAGCTATAATTGAGACTGCCGAAAAGTCTGGTGTAAAGATTGAAAAAGGGAATGACGGTGGTACTGGAGCAGCAGCTGCTGATGCTACTGCCACTGCCGCACTTGGTGGTAATAATGGTGCTGGTGCTGGTGCTGGTGCTGGTTCTAAACTAGCTGATGAGATAACTAAGGCAGACCCATGGGCAATGATTGACAAGGTTAAAAATGCTAAGATCACATCTGCTGTTCTGACCGCAGATGCTAATAATGATGCTGGGGCATTAGCTACTGGTGGTAATGCTAATGGCAATAATGGTGCTAAGGCGGCTACTAATGCAGACTTAGCAGCTGCTGTTGCTCTTAAAGCTATGATTAAAGATGGTAAATTTAGTGCTAATGCTGCTGATAAAGATATTGTTAAGGCGGCAGCTGTAAGTGCTGTAAATAAGGTATTAGGAGTCATCGACGTGATAATTAGGAAAACAGTATCAATCAATCTAGATAAAGTAAGAGAAGCAGTTAAAGGAATACAGTACTCTGAGACTACTACTGAATCAACTGAAGCTAGTACGACTACTCAACCTACTGTTACTAAATAAATTATCTAATTAAATAATCTAAATAAAGTCATTTGAGGGAAACTCTTCTCTTCATGAGAATTGTTTTCCTTTTTTACTATTCATAATAATACTCAGGTCTAAATAGTATTAATAGAAATCATTCAACAACAGATTGATTGTAAGACTGCATTTGAGATTTTGGTAAGATAAAAAAAACAGACTAAATACTTTATGTTATAGTTAGGGACCTTCTTAGGTCACATTTTACTAAAGTAAGGTTCCTATAACAGTTAAAATATTATATAATAATCATATAAGGAGATTCTTATGGGACTTGCACAACCTGTTATTACTCAACAAATGGTTATAGCAGAACTTACTAGAGCTGGTATAAATAGAGATATTGCTATTGATTTATCTTACAGATATTATAAAAATGAACTGACTTACAAGGATATTGAGTATTTAGAGACTACTTTTAACCTTAAGCTTGAAAAGGTAGAAGCAACCTTACAAACTGAGATTCAAAGGGTTGAGGCAACCTTAAAATCTGATATTAGGGACCTAGATAACAAAATAGATACAGTCAGAAGTGAATTAAAATCAGACATTAAAGACCTAGATAACAAAATAGATACAGTCAGAGGTGAATTAAAATCTGATATTAAAGATCTGGATAATAAGATTGATACTGTTGAGAATAATCTTAATACTAAGATAGATACTAAATTCAATGAACTTGATACTAAGATTGATACTAAATTCAATGAACTTGATACCAAGATTGATAACGTTAGAAATGAGGTTTCTCTTGTTAGAAAAGATATGGAAATTAATAGGGTGGAGCTTGATAGTAAACTTGATAAAACCGCATCTGAATTTAAAAGTACATCAAGACTACATAATTGGATGTTTGGAACCCTTATTACCCTTAATATAGGAATATTTTTAACATTAATGTCCATAGTCTATTCATTGTTGAATAAGTAAATTTATTTGATTATCTCCCTTATTTAATTGATTACATATCAATTGTTTTTTTACAAAATCATTTAATTATTCATTAATAACAATTATCAATATTAATTGTTATATTATGCTCAATCTCTGTAAGATTATAGTGCCTATACTTTTAGTTTTTGTTTTTATGCTTATTCAAAGTTTGTTAACCATCTTGCCCCTTTGAGTAAAAAATGAGGCACGTGATAATGAAAAGAATTACTTTTTGTGCGTTATTAATGACTTTATTTTTACTTCTTAGCTGTGGCAGTGGACAACAGGCTGCTGATGCTGGGAAGACTGGTTCAGAGAAAGGGACTGGAAGTTTAAGTGAAGTAATTGCAAGCTCAAGACAATTATTTTTGGATGCTTTTGTTTCTTTTGGAAATTTACTAAAAGAAGCATTTGGTCTTACTGCAGATACAACTAAAAAAGCAGTAGGAGAACGATTGGGTAAGGTTGGAGAAGCAGTGAAAATAGCTAAAGATAAGTTAGAAGAGCTAAAGGGAAATGAGCAGTTTAATTTAATAAAAGATAAAGCTGAAAGTACAATTAATAAGGCAATTGATACTTTAAGAAAGATAGTTGAAGGAGCAAGTAAAATTAAGGATGCTACTGGTAGTGCTAATGGTAAAGTTGGTGGTAATGTTGGTGATACTGAGGATGCAGAGAAAGCAGATGCAGCAAGCGTTAAGGGTCTTGTTGAAGGGATTAGTATGATCTATGAGGCAGCAAAGGAAGTTGGTGTTGATCTAAAAGGAAATGCTAATAAGCAGATTGAGGATTCTAAAGAAGTTGGAAATTTATTTAATGCTACTGCTAATGTTACTGATGCCAAGGCACTAAGCGGAGCTAGTAAAGCAGTAATTGCAGCTAGTGGTGCAGATATATTAGCAGCAATTGAAGCAGTTAAGGATACAAGTAAACCTGCTGGCCAAATTACTGCTGCAACAAATGCTTTTGAAATTGCAATTGCTAATAAGAGTAACGGGAATGCTACTCATGTTCAAACAAATGCATCAGCAATAGCAGCAGGTTTAGCATTGAGAGCAATGGCTAAAGATGGTAAATTGGCAACCAAGGCTAATGATGCACCAAAAGAAGGAATAAATGCAGTATTAATAGGAGTAGTTGGTAAAACTGTAAATGAGATAGTATCTATTGTAAGAAGAACAGTTGATAAATGTTTAAAAGATGTTGATGATTGCATAAAAGAAGATTCCAGTAGTGTAGTGAAAGCTAAGTAATATAGTGTGGTTATTCATTGGAATAAGTTTTTACAAGCAGGAATTCCTGCTTTTTTATCTAAATACTCAGTATCTTTAGTGATACTGAGTATGAAGTTAGTTTTTACTAATTGATATTAAGCTAGGGGGTCGAAAAAAATTTTTTTAGGTTTTCATTACAATAGTACAAGCAATATATTATTATCAATTTGTACATAGTTGCTGCTGAGTGAACAAATTTATTTTCTTTTATGTATTTTTTTTAAAGAGATGTCACAAAAATGTACAATGTATAATTACAAAAATATATGAGATAATAGTAGTTTTTGCAATCTATTAGTAGATTTATAAGGTATACCAAGTTGTTTGAGGTGTAGATTAATATAAGATTTGAGGGTATGTAGGTTTTTGTTTGATGTTTGATCAAGGAAGAAAGATTCAACCAGAGAAGCAATAGTAGAGAGAGTTTTATTAGTATGGTTTTTAAATGGATCTAGGTTATTTTTATTAAGTTTTAGTCTGTTAAAAGACTTAATATAGTTTATTTTTTCGTATAAGTCTAGTATACAAGGTTGATTATCTAATAGGATATTGAGATGAGTATTATTGTAATAGATATTATTGAAGGTAATTTTAGACTTAGCAATCAAAGAGTAGATAGAAATTATATGTTTTGTAGTGATAGAGAAGTTGAATATATTTTTAGCGATGTAGTTAATTTTGTATGCATGAATAGAAGATAAAATATTTTTATTTAAATTTTTAATAATGGAAGTAGCAATAACATTGGGTTCGAGTAAAGAATATTGTTGAAACTGTAGACCATTACTTAATGTATAAGTAATAATATTGTTATTAAAAGTATAAAATATTTTGATAAAAGGATCTTTTAGATGTGTTAAAGGTATGCCGGAAGCCATAATAATGCCGAGTAAATTGTGAATAGTGCTAGAAGAGAGAATAAGATAATTACTAATGAGAATAAATTCATCAGGATTAATTTTATGAATAGGGATATAAGGTATATTATTAGTAAATAAATTTTTTAGAGAGAACATATATATATAAATATAATACTATTAATCTAGCAAAGAGAGGAGGTAACTATATATTTTTTTAAAGCAACTATTGAGTTTTTTATGCAAACTATTAATTTTGTATAAAAAGGTAAATTAAACTTATGAGTTTTTTGTGTAAACTATTAATTTTTAGTAGCAAACTTATGAGTTATATGTGGAAACTTATGAGTTATATAAATGGATAAACATTCTATACTATTAACAAATTATAAT
>NZ_CP073165.1 GCF_023035815.1 Borrelia parkeri | reverse complement strand
TAGTTTAGTTTTTAATAGTATAGAATAATCTCTACTCTTAAAATCCATACCACCTAATAATCATTTATGATAGTTATTTGAATATATATATCTTCTATTACCAAATATTGGCTCTGTTACTAATCAGTCATATAAGTTTTAAATAAATTAAATTCATTCATATTGATATATACTTATCTATTAGTAAGTAACTTTTAAGGAACAAAATATGATTTTAAAAAATAAATATTTAGCTTTAACCTTTCTTCTCAGCTTGATTGGTTGTAAGTTCTTTTTTACTGATGAAGAAATTCACAAAAAGTATTCAAAAACACTTGATAAAGTAAACTCCATGATGTTGAATGCTAGTGAGATAGCTATGAAAAATATTTTTAGTGATAATCAGCATTCAGAAAAACATCTATCTAAAATTAATAGCAAAAGTACAAAAGATATATCACCTAAACAAACTGAACCTCAAACAAGTATCTTAGTTGCAACTCCCTCTGAGACAAAAAAAGAAGAATTCAGTTTGCCTAGTAATAACATTTTTGATAACGCTTCATTCAATACTTCAAATACTGATGAAAATATAGTAACACAAAAAATAACCATTAATACTCCTGCAAAAACAGATTTAACTCATACAACAGAACACAACAACATATCAACACTAGATAATGATACAACCTACTCCAATCAAAATAATATTAATAATCCTTCTCATCAAAACAGTAAGACAGTTGAACATCATTCAAATGCAAATATTCTTCTCAGAGGCAACAGTAAAACTTCTCTGAAGGCATTAAATGGTGAATCACATAATATTCAATACGAATATACCTATAAATCACATTATGACTCAAACCCAATAATATCAGGTTCATACTCTGACAGTTCCATAACAATTGAGGAATATGAATTTGACGAAGATGCAGATGCAGATTCTAAGCTAGAAACCAGATTAGACAATCAATATAAATTTAAACTAAAGAATATCACAGATAGTGTTGAGCAAGCACTTAAAATAGCTGAACAAATAAAAGATGACTTGGATACAATTGAATTCCATAGAATCAAATTAAGCAATTATTATGGAATAAGAGCCGAAGAACATGAAAAACAAACGGCAAAAAAAGAACTCTCCAAGTTTACAAAAGATAAATTAGAAGCAGATCTTAAAAAACTTCTAAGTGAAATTGAGAAGAGTTTAAATTCAGCAACAATTCTGATTACTTATAATGATTACGGTGGAAATTTACAAAGCGACCTGTCTGCAAAGACAAAATTAGATGAACTCAAAACTGAAGTAAGTTCTTTAATTACAAAAATACAAGAATTTAATAACAAAGATCATCAAGCATATCCGACATCATCTTATAATGATTACCAAACATACCAAGCATTACGAAATCCATACTCAAAACTTACATTAGTAAAAGACTTACTTACTCGCACAGGTATTGTTGCCAGATAAATAGTATTTTTACTTACTCTAAATAAAAATAGGAAGATAGCTTAACAAAGCCTATCTTCCTTTGTATTTAAATATTATAATAATTACTTAATTGTATCTAGAACACCTATAATCTTATCATATACTAATTTCATTCCAGGAATTTTAACTGTAATGAGATCTTTATATTCTCTCTCAACATGCTTTATTAATTTCTCACTGTCAGAATCAATACCACCTGTCTTGGCTTTATAAGATGAAATAAGACTACCTACAGCTTTTATAAAAGCTTCTCTTTGTGACTTAATTTCGTCAAACTTTGTTTTAACTTCTTTTAAATCAACAAGACTCAATTTATCAAGTTTATCTTTACTCTTTTCTACTTTATCAATTATTTTCTCAAAATTAGATTGAAGATGTTCTCTACCTGCACTCATTATATCCTTAATCCATGTACCCTTGTTTGTATCATCTGTTTCGATATTTTTAAGAATATTTGCAAAATCTTTTATTTTCTCTTTATCGTATCCCAAAGAGGAATAAAATAATCTTCTTGCTTCCTTATTCTCATCATTATCTAGTGTCTTATTATTAACAGTATCTGTCACTGCTTTAAATACTTTATCCTTCATTCCATATTGATTTCCATCCTCAACTTCAGCCTTATCCTTATTTACTACTTTAATAAGACCTTCGGTATCCTTTTTAAGTTCAGATATTAATTTTTTCTTCTCAGCAACATCCTTATCTTCCTTTGCTGGTTCATCTCCTTGAATATCATCTACAACCTTTTCTAAACCATTGATATTAACTTCTTTGTAGGCCTCATCTCCTTGAACACTATTTACAACCTCTTTTGAAAGATCTTTATTTCTTTCTTTATTACCCAATAATTTAGAATTTAGATCACAAGATACTAATCCTACAACTAACAATGTAAATATAAATAAGTTTTTTCTCATAAATATTCTCCTTCCTTGAAATTAATAATGATTATTATTTAATATAATAATCATTATTAATTTATAATATATATCACTTTGTTTAAAATACAAATTATTTTAATTAAATTTTCTTATCTTTTTTTTACTCTCTCTTAAAAAGACATAGTACTATGTTTGACACTAATATTATTATTAACTATTATTTTTATCTTGATATTGTTCAGCTATGATTTTGGTGTAAACAATTTACACCTCTAATTGCTAAAATGATTAAAAATAAATTAATATCTATTAGTATAATTCTATATACATATATAACCAAAAAAACATATTTACTGTTTGACATTTTAAATCATAAGAAAATCTTTACTTTAAATCACCTTTTTTATTTACTACTGTCTTTGCTCGATAAGTCTTTATTGTTATTTTTTATTTTAAATTTCTTCAATTCCAGTAGCATTTATAAATAATTTACCCTCTTAACTATAGCTTGCCAACAAAATATGATGCGTTAACATAAAATATAAACATTCCTTATCATTATTTAAAACCTTAAAATGGGAATATAAAATAAATACACAGTCAAATTTTAAAGGTAATTCGTTTTAGAAACTCATTTAAATAAAATCAATAAGAGTTCCTTATAAAGGAACTCTTATTGAAAAATACTAATATTATAAAATATTTAAATCTTTACCATCTCTATCTTGAAAGATTCTCTAGAACAGATTTTGCTTCTTTAATGACTTTTTCTATCTCTTTCTTTATTCCTATTGCTTCTCCTATATTAGAAGAAGAGGATTCTAATAAACTTAAAACATTTTCTGCTTCACTTCGTGACTTTTGAGCTAAAAAATCACTATTCACTCCTCTTGATAAGTAACTTCTACGTTTCTTCTTTCTTAATCTTTCAGTAATAGCTTTTTTTAAAGTTTTTTCAGCTTCTTCAAAAAAATATTTTGCAGATTCCAATTCACCAATTGCAATATCAATTTTATTCATAAGACCCTCAGAATTAAAAATCTCACCTCTCAAACAACCTTGTAATCGATTTAAATCTTGTATCTTTTCCTTATTCTCCCTATAACTTTTGCTTAGTGATTCTCTTTCATTCTGAATTCTTTCCATTATATTATGAAAATCGACTCTTACTAATTCATATTTATCTTTAAGCTCATGTGCACTCTCCATTAATAAAGGAAATCCAGAGTTTTTAAGAGCATTTTCTACCCCTTTAATTGCCTTATCTGCGTCTTTTTCGTACTCAGTACTTGGTATTAGGTCTTCTTCTTTTATCTCTATTTCTTCTTGGACATAGTATGGATAAAATTGTTGAGATACCGCAAATTCCGCATTCACAGGTTTTACTTCCATATCTTGTTGTATTTCTACTTCTTCCTTAAGGCCATCTATAACAACTTCTTTTTGTTCCTGATTTTCTTGTTTATGGTTTAAATCTTTATTATCTTTGCTTTCATCTAAAAACTTTTCCTTCACTTCATTTAATAAATCATTAAGGACATTTATATCACATGATAACAAACATAATAATGTTAATATACATACTGCTAAAATACTTCTCTTCATATCTCCCTCCTGGGATATTAAATTATTTAATGTAATATACACCTTTTATTTTAAATATCAAAAATAAATTATTAAAATAATAAAGTATGTCACTTTGACCCACTTAAAAGTGCAACAAAAATATTTTATTAAGTAAATTTATACAATAAAAAACAAAAATATAATCCTAATCTAAAACTTGTAATCAAGTAAATCCAATTTATACTTTAAAAAAATAAATAATTAAAAAACAATCAACTAAAGTAAACATATCATTCAATAAAAACAAAAACTAAGAAACCTGGTTCCTACCTTTACTTTATAAACAATTCTACTCACTTACTAATCAAAACTAATCTTAGAATAATCATTTACCCCTAATTAAAAAAGTTTAGCCAAAGCTTGTTTACTCATCTTTAGTACAAATATTTAATCTACTAAAATGCAAAAAAAGGAAAACAATTCTCATAAAGAGAAATAGTTTTCCTAAAATGACTTTATTTAGTTATGTATTTGTTATTAAATACTCTTTAGTCCTGATTATTAGTTCTTCTTAGTTTCAGGAACCTGCTTATCAGTAGTGACAAGAGTATCTTTAGAATTAATATTCATAGCATCCTTAAGGGTCTTAAGCCCTATATCAATAGTATTTCTTATTGCTATTGTGAGAGTATCCAACGCCTTAGTAACTGCACTTATAGCTGCTCCCTTAACTGCTTTCTCCGCATCAGCGTCACCATTATTAACATTAGCAAATTTACCATCTTTAGCCATAGCTCTTAAAGCAATACCCCCTGATATGGTCCCATCTTTAGAATTAACATTAATAGCATTAGCAGCACCATTATTCTTAGCTAACTTAGCAGCATCAGCATTTTTAACCATAGCTTGTAATATGTCAGCCCCAGTTACTGCTCCTACTGCTTTAACTGCATCAGCAGCTGATTTTTTTGCAGCATCAGCACTAGCAGCAGCTGCATTACCAAATAATTTACCTGCTTCACCAGCATCGTTACCCCTTGCAGTAGAACCATCTTCAGCTTTTTTATCATCTCCAGCCTCAGCACTTCCTATATTTTTAAGCACTACATCTACAATTTTTCCAATCCCTTCACTAAGAGACTTAACTGAAGCTTCTTCGGCTTTAGTACCAACACCAGCAGCACCACCTTTAACAACATCACCAATTGAGTCACCAGCATCACCAATAGCTTCACTAGCGGTTTTAGCACCATCAATTATCTTATCAAGAGTATTAGCAATTAGAGCTTTTACAGCGGTATCAACTGCAGAAGCATTAGGATTATTATCAGATTTCATATCAGCAACAATTTTCTCAAGGGATGTCTTAGTAGATGAAACAGTATCATGTACTTTCTTAAAGTAGTTCCCAACATCAGACTTCTTAGTATTAGTATTAAACCCTAAAACCCCTCCAACCATATCAGAAAGGGAAGTGAAAACATTTAAGAAGTCATTACTTAAACTAATAAGAGATTTTAAGAATCTACTCTTAACACTCTGTAATTAAAGTAATCTAAGTTATCATTAAAAAAATAAAATAAGTTAAATAATTATTTATAAGGTCGTTCCAATACTTTATAGTTTTAAGTTCTGGTTTAGTTTCAAAATACTTAAGTATATTAGAATCATCATTCTTTAATTGTATTAAAAACTTATCTATCATTTCTAAACTATCAAAAAATGTCTCATATAACACCGCATGCATTTTTTTAGATGCTTGAAGAAATTTCTTGTAATAATAATACTTAGCAGGTATACGTTTAGACAGACTCTCAAGATTAGTTATAGATGTATGACTCACAGATTGCTGTTTTATTATGCTTTTAGTTCCTGTTTTAACATTAAAGGCTTTATTTTCCTTGAGAGAATTTACAAGTGGAACATTTACACTATTAGCTAGTTTATCATTAGCTTCTTGAATATGCTCCAATGAACTAGCATCAGTGTCAACCTCAATCTCAATTGATAGGTATCCTACAAAAGCATATCTTCTGGCATATGTCATATATGAACCTATAAGTTAAGGTAATGTAATTTGATTTTTTGATCCTAAAAATAGGATCATTCTCTGTAAACAAGTATATCAAATGACTCTCTATATACACTCTTGAGACTATAAAATGTTGTTGTAACAACATTAATTGTATTATTTCCTGCAACTTTAAATGTTGGACATTGTACAAAATCAATGTCTAAATTATTGCTCTTTATAACATTCTTTATCTCTCTTATTACCTCATTAAAATTTTGATATTTATATCCATATCCATTAAGCTTCTTAGCAACACCACCTAAATTCATACACAACTGTAGAGAGACTTTAGAAAGTTTATCTCTGCTTGTTTTTCATTTACTACTGAACTTTGCTCATTTATTATTATATCTGTTACTTTTATTGCTTGTTGTTTATTTAGTTTCTTAACTGCTTTACGCATTCTAGTTATTATATTTACAATTTTTTTTGTCATATTTAGTTTCCTTATTATTTGTTTTATATATAAAAAGAATAATATCAAAAACTAAATTTGTCGAATTTTATAAAATTTTTTGACAGCATCATTAAGTACAAAACTAATAATTTAGTATAAAATTAAGTCTTTGTTAGCACCTTTTCTTGAAAAATTTGCTAACAAAGACTTAAAGTCTGTCTAAATTGAACAAAATAATAAGGTAGTACTAAAATGATAGCACTACTAACGATACATAAAATACAACAAATTGCAAATAAAATCAATCCTTATTTATAATAACTTTTTTATCTTATAGAGAACTTACTTATCAAAAACATAACAATAGATATAATTATTGGTAATCCCATTGCCATAATAATTAACATTCTATTTCCTATACCAAGCTTTTCTAATAGTAACGCATTATTACTCTGTATTTCTTTAAGTAAATTTTTTTCTAGATTAGATACATCCTTTTATAAATTCTTATCTACATTAATGATTTGCTGTTCTAATGAATTCATCTTTTCTCTTAAAACTTCAAAGTTAAAATTATCATTATGAAATAAAATTCACAGCTTCTTCAGTAAATCCCTTATTAAAAAACTCCTTCTTTATAATATTCTGTTCTATATGTCTTATATGCTAAATTATTCATAAATACTCCTTATACCTAGCCTTTTAAACTTTTAAATTTCTTCATAAACTCTTCGAGTAAATCTTTTTTGTCTTTAAAAAGTTCATCCATTAAAAAATTTGTAAACTTAGCATTTTGCTTATAAAAATCATAACTTTCTTGATTCTTAAGCTGAAATCTTAATGGTTTTATTGGATTTACTCTTGATTTCTTTATTGATGTACTTTCTTTTTCCGCCAAAAAGGATAAAGACTGCCTAAAACCATTTTCAACTAGATATTCTTCTTTCAAAATTCCATCTTGAATAGCACTAGCTATTCTTAAATAAGAATAGGCCTGTGATTTAGCCAACTTATAATCTTTTATAAATTGAGAAAAACTTTTATAACCGTCTAACTTATAATATTCTTTTTCCTTTATCTCTCTTAAAATATGCATGGCTTCTATTTTATTATAGATATCATCTTTTATATTATCCTTTAACTTACTTTTTAAAAGTTTAAATCTTTTTTGGTCATCACTCATGTTAATATCATCATTGGTTAATAAAATAGAATTTTTATCATTGTTTAAGTTTCTTGCATTAATTATTATTTCATCATTATTTTTTTTATTCATAAATTTCCTTTACTCTGTTGAATTTTTATAATTTTCCAGCGCTGGATAACTTATACTAGAAACTCCTATCGTATCGTTATTAAGACTTATGCGATATAATAAATTACTCAATATTTGATCATATTCTATGATATAATCCGACTTTAAATCAAAATTACTGTTACTTGCTATTCTTTTATTTAAATTTTCCCTTTCAGATACGACACCTAAAAAGGTGTCCTTTTCTTGAATTATTTTCAATAATTTTTTATGGGTATTATTTTTTTTAAACCTTGTTATAATAAAGAAAATTGGTATTAACCTTTCCAATTTTTTAATGAAAAACTCTAAAAGTTCATAGCTTTCAATTGTCCATTTCTCAGCTGTCATTGGAACTATTATATAATCAGTAGAATTTAAAGAACATTTTAATGTAAAATCTAAACTAGGATTAGTATCAATCACTATGTAATCATACTTTACTTTTAACCTCCTTAATTCTACCTTTAGCTTTAAATCAATAGATTTATGCCTATTTGCACAATAAAAATCTTCATTTAAACTATGTAAGGTTAAATAACTAGGAAGTAAATCTAAACTACTTTCAATATTAAAAATTGCATTAGCAATCTCTAAATCTCCTTTTAAAACTTCACATATATTTTTTTCCATTAAATTTATATTTTTTTCTTTTATCTCGTTAAAGAAATAACTAGTAACCGAAGCTTGGGTATCCATATCGATTAAAAGTACTTTATGTTTTTGGGATAATAATGTTGCAAATATGATAGCACTTGTACTTTTTCCAACACCTCCTTTAATTGATGCGATCGTAATTACTTTAGGTTTTTTTCTATCCATTTAGTTATAATGCCTCCTTCTGGTAATTTTTTACTGTAAAAATCGTATACTTGTTCTTCTAAATTAATTATTAGTTCAAGTAAAAATTGACTATATTGTGTCTCTGATTTTTTTTGCTTAATCAAACGAGATATTCCCTTAATATAACAAAACACACTTCCTTTTTTAAATCTAAATTCTATGTAATAAACCTTTGAGAAGGTATATGACCTCATAAAGCCATTTTCTTCATATTTTGTTATGATATTTTGTACTGGTTTTCTATAACCATAATAAATACCTAAAAATTTATCATCTCCTTTTATAGAAAATAAATTAAAAGGTGTTATTTTTGCTTGATTAAATAATCCTCTAAATGCGATAAAAAACTTATTATTTTGTCTTCTATGAACTCCAAACGTATATAAATCATTCATCATCTTTGTGTGATATATTGTTTTGTTATCAATTTTTTCTATTTTTATAAAAAGACCTCTGCTTTTCAATTTATCCTTAATTTCTAACTTTTTCTCTTTAAGGCGTTCTAACACACTCTGCATAACTAATCCTTAACTAGTAATTTTTTTAGATTCTTCTAATTGTAGATAATTTTTATTACCTTCCATTAACTCTAAAAGTTCACAGTAGTAATGGTTACTAAATACCTTGTCGTATTCTAATTTGTTCTGTTTGTTTAAATAATTCTTTAATATTGGTACCAAAACCGATACGTCTACTTTATGTCTTAATTGTTCAAGAAGTATGCTAAAGATGTTATTCCTAATGTCTCTCTCATTTTTCTGTGTGTTTTTATTAGCAAATTCAACTGTTTTTTTAAGTTTTTCTATTATCTTCTTTAAATCACTGTATTTATCTTTTTCTATGATAAAGTGGGGTTTATTTTTATATTGTTCATATACGTTTTGTATTTGGGTTTTTAATTGCTTGGTGTCATACCCTCTATTCTCCAGATCAGCTTTTATTTTGTCTAGTATTTTACTTAATTCTTTTTGTTTACTTGCAAGTTTACTGTTATTTGGTTTAATATCATTGATTCTTTTGTACCCACTATTTTCAGCTATTTTAATGGCTTTCAGTAATTGAATTTTAAAATCTTTTTTCGCTTCTAAATTCAAAATAGAGAGGAAAGCATTTGATGTAAAATTGCATTTCCTAGCGTATTTTTCTATTTGTAATTTTTCTATGGTTTTTGTGTTATTTTTATTTTCTTCTTTATTATTATAATAATTATTAGAACATTCCCATTTTTCTACACTGCTATTTTTAGTGCAAGTCTTTTCAAGATATTCATTAACACGATTTTTGTGTCTTTCTTCTTTTTTATCTCTAAAGTGTTTATTGATTATGCGGTAACATTCTTTTTTAGAATATTTAAGTTTGTAATGAATTTCAGTACCCATGTTAACACCCAAATGTTTGTAATAATTGATTGTCACTTTAAATACTTTTTCTAATTTATAGAGATAGCTTTGTAGTGTTTTAAGTTTAATAGGCTTTTGGCCATTTTTGTTCATATTGTTATTAAAGTAATAAAGTATGTTGCTTTGAGTATATTTTTTAAGGTTCAAGTTCACGTAATCTAATGTTGATACTAAAACGATTAATTTGTGTTGATGTTTATTTATAGGTTTTTTTGTGCTCCTCATTTGAAACTCCTTATTATTTGTTCTATTACTAATCATAATAACGTAATTATTACCAGAAAGTAAACTAGTCTTTAATAAAAAATATTTTTTTGTTAAAAAACAAATAATAAGGAGATCAAATATGATAAATGTAACAAAAATAAATGAGTAAAGATCAGAGGTAGGGATGCAACAATTTAGTTTGTACATGCAGATGGTGTTTAAGGGTTCTGAATCATTTGCATATAAGAGTCAAGAAAAACTTCAGGGTAAACAAAAACAAGTAAGTAAAATAAGTGGAATAGGACGTAAGTTACCAAAAATTGGTAAGGATGAATGTTTTAAGTTTAATATTAAGGTTGATTTTAGTATTTAAAGAAAAGTCTTAAAGAGTATAGGTGCAAGTGAAGTTGGAAGCATGTTTATTGGTGCTGATTCTTTAGAAAAATTGATGCGAGAGCGAATACTTAAAGCTATAGGAAGGGAAAGGAACTAGAAAATCTAGGATTTAGGGAATTTGTACGTATGCACGTGGGTAATATTGAGGTGTTACATAAAAACAAATATGCAAACGGCGTTGATAAATATAATTATTACAAAAAAATTAAAGATTGTGAGATATTAGTTGGTTTGATAATTGGTGGATGGTTTGTGGGTATCACAGACGAAGCACAGTAACTTGAGATCAAAGTTAGTGATAATTTTTACTTAAAGAGTTCTGCTATTGAATACAATAGACTTTCTAATTTTTTAGAAGATAAATATTTCTTTAAGTATTATGTTCAAGTACAAATGCAGCTTTATGTACAGGTTTAAACAAGGGAAATTTATTTTTTATCATAGGTGGTGGGTTAGTCAACTGTGTAATTGATAGAGATGATGATTTTATTAGTTATGTAATGACTGAGGTTTCAAGATTGGAACAGAAAGTTAGTAGTATTGCCAAATCTTTAAAGTCAAATAGTGATATTGATATTAAGAATATTGATTTAGACGAGCTGAGTGTTATTATCACAGATTTTTTAAAGAATAGCTTTTTATATCAAGATTTGTGTGATATAGATTTCAAATTCGAATTTTATAGTTACTCTTACCATTTTTATAACGAGTTTAATTTATTCTTTTTTACACTTATTTATCTAGAGTTTTTGTTGCCTTTTTCTTTTAAATCTATCTTTCTTAAATCTATCTTTCTTAACTTTCATCTTTGATCATGGGAGGTTTATTTAACTTCCTGCTTCACAAGTGCTTGATGCTTGGTTTTTAAAATTATCTAAGTTTTCACCACCATTAAGGGCTCCTTTTACTACTTGTTTAAAAGTTTCTTTTTGCTGGCTAGCATTATCACCTGTACATTTTGTGAGCTCAGTATGTATATGATTAAGGGCTTCCTTTATTTTAGATTCATCATGATTTAAAAATTTGTTGAAATCACTTTCACTCCCCAGAGCCTCTTTTAAGAAATTCAGATTTGATTTTTCAGTATCATTTAACTTTTCTTTTAACACTTCTTCAGGTGTTTTTTGTACTTCTGATTGTTCTTCCAAGTTTCTTTTAACTCTACTCTTAGGTGTAGCATTTCCATGCTCATATTCACAACTACTAATTAGTAGTAATAAAACCAAAATAAAATTAATTTTATTCATATAAATCTCCTTATCTTTTTTGTTTTAAAAATATATCTCTATTTACACATCTTTAATGTACATGTACTTAAGCTATATCTGATATTTATAAGTACAAAGGAGATGGTAAGAGTGATGATGATTCATTAGATAGCCTATCAGCATCATATATGTTATTGACTCTAAGTATGCGTACTTTTAAAGCCCATTTTACTAAAATAAGGTTCCTATAATACTTAAAATATTATATAATAATTACATAAGGGAATTTTATGCAAGATTCATCACTACATTCTGTTGAGAGTACACAAATTTTTAATGGACATATTACAGAGGAGATTATATATCAAGAATTTGTAAAGATGGGAATGCAAGATTTTATTGCAAATGATCTCTCTAAAAGATATTATCGTAATGAATTGACTTATAAAGATATTGAGTATTTAGAGAGTAATTTTAATCTTAAGCTTGAGATGTTAGAACGTAGTTTAAAATCTGAGATTATTTCTGTTAAAACTGAACTTGATAACAAGATTGATATTGTTAGGAATGAGTTAAAATCTAATATTAAAGATCTGGATAATAAGATTGATGTTAACAAGATGGAACTTAAGAGTACATTAAGACTTCATGGTTGGATGTTTGGAACAATTATTACCCTTAATATAGGAATATTTTTAACATTAATATCCATAGTCTATTCATTGTTAAGTAAGTAAATTTGAATTAAGTAAACCTTTTTTTTAATTGATTATATATCAATTATTTTTATTATCAAAACCAATAAAATTTTTATTGATAACAATAAATTTTGTTTATTGTTATATTATGCTCAATCTCTTTAAGATTTTAAGATTATAATCCTATACTCTTAGGTTTTGTTTTTATGCTTACCAAAACTTGTTAACCATTTTGCCCCTGAGTGAAAAAGGAGGCACGTGATAATGAAAAGAATTACTTTTTGTGCATTATTAATGACTTTATTTTTACTTCTTAGCTGTGGCAGTGGACAACTTCAAGCTGAGAAATTGGCTGCTGAAAATAAGAATGTTTTCTTAGATTCATTAGTTAAGATAGGTCATGGATTTCAAGAGATTTTTGGCTTTTTTGGTAATGCTATTGGTGATGCTTTGGGATTTACAGCAGTTAAATCGGGTGATAAGAGAAGTAAAGTTGGTGAACACTTTGAGAAGATAAAAAAAGGTTTAGGTGATACTAAGAATAAGTTAAATGAGCTGTCAAATAAAATATCTGAAGCAAAAAATGCTAATAGCAGTACAATTGAAGCTGTTAAGGGTGCAATTAGCAGTGCAAATGATGTCTTTGAACAACTAATTGCTGCTCTAACTAAACTTGCTGGGGTAATTAATGATGGTTCTGACATTGGTGATACTGCTAGTGCTGCTACTACAGAGGCTGCTGAAAAGGCTGGGGTTGAAGCCATTATTGGGGGAATTCAAACAATTATTGCAGAAGCAGGAAAGTCTGGAATAGAAATCAAACCCGGTGATCCTGGTGTTGCGGTACCTAATGCAAATGGACTTAAAGTTGTGGTTCACAATGCTGCTCCTGATGCTGGTGATGGTCCTAAACTAGCAGATGAAGTTGCTAAGGCAGATCCATGGGCTATGATTGATAAGATTAAAAATGTTAAGACCGACAATGCTGAACCTGCTGCCAACAATAATAATGAAGCTGGAGCGTTAGCTACTGGTGCAGCTACTGCTAATGCAGCAGGAGCAAAGACCAATTCAGATTTAGCAGCAGCCGTAGCTCTTAAAGCCATGACTAAAGGTGGTAAACTTAGTGCTACTGCTAATGAAGTTGTAGGAGTTAAAGCAGCTGCTGTAACTGCTGTAAATAAAGTATTAGGAGTCCTCGACGTGATAATTAGGAAAACAGTATCAAGCAATCTAGATAAGATAAGAGAAGCTGTTAAGGAAATACAGTACTCTGAAACTACTACTGAATCAACTGAAGCTAGTACGACTACTCAACCTGCTACTAAATAAATTATTTAATTAAATAATCTACTAAATAAAGTCATTTGAGGAAAACTTTTCTCTTTATGAGAATTGTTTTCCTTTTATCTATATCTTACCCCCTTGAGTAAATAAGGAGGCACGTGATAATGAAAAGAATTACTTTAAGTGCATTATTGATGACTTTATTTTTACTTCTTAGTTGTGGAAGTGGACAACTTCAAGCTGAGAAATTGGCTGCTGAGAGTAAGAATACTTTCTTAGATTCATTAGTTAAGATAGGTCATGGGTTTTACGAGATTTTTGGCTTTTTTGGTAATGCTATTGGGGGATGCTTTTGAATTTACAGCAGTTAAATCGGGTGATAAGAAAAGTAAAGTTGGTGAACACTTTGAGACGATCGGAGATGGACTTACAACTACTAAGAATAAGTTAAATGAGCTATCAAGTAAAATATCTGAAGCAAAAAATATTGATAGCAGCACAATTAAATTAGTTGAGGATGCAATTAAAGGAGCAAATGGAGTTTTTGAAAAACTAGTTGCCGCTCTAACTAAACTTGCTGGGGTAACTAATGATAGTGCTACTGATATTGGTGATACTGCTAGTGCTTCGGCTGCAGTAGCTGCTGACAAAGATAGTGTTGAAACCATTATTGCAGAAGTTAAAAATATCATTAATGCAGCAGATAAGTCTGGCGTAAAGATTAATGCTGGAGATGCTGGTAGTCCGGTAGCTGGGGGTGGTGCTACTGCACCTGCTGCACTTGTTGGTAAAAATGCTGGTGCGGCTCCTGATGCTAATTCTGGTCCTGCTTTAGCAGCTGAAATATCTAAAGCTGATCCATGGGCTATGATTAATAAAATCAAAAATACTAAAGTCAAAACAGGTAATGTTTCTGGTGACAATACTAATGAAGCTGGGGCATTAGCTGCTGGAACTGGGGTTGATAATGCTGGTGCAAAGAGTAATGCAGACCTAGCTGCTGCTGTTGCTCTTAAAGCCATAACTAAAGGTGGTAAGTTTAGTAATGCTGCTAATGAAGCTGGAGCAGTTAAGGCAGCTGCTGTAACTGCTGTAAATAAAGTATTAGGAGTACTTAATTTTATAATTAGGGAAACAGTAGAAAGCAATCTAGATAAGATAAGAGAAGCTGTTAAGGGAATACAATATTCTGAAAGTACTACTGAATCAACTGAAGCTACTACTACTCAATCCGCTGTTACTAAATAAATTATCTATTTAAATAATCTACTAAATAAAGTCATTTGAGGAAAACTTTTATCTCTTTATGAGATTCGTTTTCCTTTTTGGATTTTATTTATATAGATATTTGTACTAAAGATAAGACAGTAACTTTTAACCAGTTCCATATTAATAGGTGTAAGTAATTAATTTTATTTTATTAAAATAATTTTGAATTGCCTTTAATTATTACAGAATCAAATAACCGGGGTTTTATGAAATTTATTTTTGTTATTTAAAATAAAAGGGTGTACACTTACCAGTAATTATTGTATTTCAATATCGAGATTTAATAATTAAATAATCTAATATCCCAGGAGGGAGATATGAAGAGAAGTATTTTATCAGTATGTATACTAGCATTATTATGTTTGTTATCATGTGATATCAATGCCCTTAATGATTTATTAAATGAAGTAAGGGAAAAAGTTTTAGATGAAAGCAAAGATAATAAAGATTTAAACCATAAACAAGAAAATCAGGAACAAAAAGAAGTTGTTATAGATGCTTTTGAAGAGGGTGTAGAAATAAAACAAGACATGCAGGTAGTGCCTGTAGCCCCAGTAATTTCTGTCAATGCAGATAATGTGGAAAAGGGAATGCCAATGTTCTATCCATACTATTCTCAAGAAGAAATAGAGATAAAAGAAGAGGACTTAACCCCAAGTACTGATGAAGAGATCAAAGCACAAGAAGAAATTGAAAATATAAAAAGTGCTCTTGGAGATTCTGGATTCCAGCAATTAATAATTAAGAATGCACTTGAGTTTAAAGATAGATATGAGCTAGGAAGAGCTGATTTTTATGATATAATGGGAAAATTTCAGAGTGAAAGAATATCACTAACCAAAAAGCGTAAGGAAAATATAGAAAAGATAAGAAAGTTAACTCAATTGCAAAATAAGTTCAATGATGAAAGATCGAATCTCGAGAGGCTTATGAATGAAGTCGATAGTGGATTTAATGAGCTAGAATCCGCAAAATATTTTTTTGAAAAAGCTGAAAAAACTTTAAGAGAATCTATGATTGAAAGATTGAGAAATAAACGTAGGAGTTACTGGTCAAGAAAAGTAGACAGTGATTTTTTAGCTAGACAGGCACTAAGAGAAGCAGAGAATGCGTTAAAACAATTAGAATCTTCTTCTGTGAAGTTAATTGAAGCAATGGCAAAGATAAAAGAAATAGAAGAACTTATTAGTGAGGCAAAAACTGTTCTATAGAATCTTTCAAGATAAAGACTGAAAGATTTAAATATTTTATAATATTAGTATTTTCAAGAAGAGTTCTTTTATAAGGAACTCTCTTTAATTTTATTTAAATAAGTTTCTAAAAACTATATAATGATTTAAATTGAATAACTAGTAAATTCTTTTAAAGCTTTGAGGGGTAATTGATTTTGAATACTGATATTGAAAGAGATGATTTATTAAATAAGGAATATAAGGTTTTAGATAAAGGCTTTATCAAGTTTGTTGATTATATGATGAGCTTATAGATTCTTAATGAATAATGAACATACAAGTCTATATAAACAAGTAGTTTTAAGTTTTATGTTAAGGAGCATATTTATTGACAAACTATAGTTATTCAAGAAGATAAATCCGTATAGAGAAGCTGTTAAGATAGCAGAAATAACAGCTAGTGCATAAAAATAAGGAATCATGGATATAAAAAAGGTCATTTAAAGTAAAGATTTTCTTGTGATTTAAAAGGTCATACAGGTGATATGTTTTCATGTATATAAAATTATACTAATTGATATTAATCTATTTTTGATCATTTTAGGAATTATTTAAGATTGTAGTTGTTTGCATTGAAACCACAACTTAACAATATTAAGATAAAGGTAATAGTTTTAAATAAATAATAATAGTAGTGTAAAACATAGTAGTAGTACTACGTCTTTTTAAAGAGGTAATAAAAAAAATAGAGAATTTTAATTAAAATAATTTGTATTTTAGATAAAGTGATATATATTATAAATTAATAATGATTATTATTTAATATAATAATCATTATTAATTTATAATATATAATTTGATATCCCAGGAGGGAGATATGAAGAGAAGTGTTTTATCAGTATGCGTGCTAGCATTGTTATGTTTTTTATCATGTGATATAAAGGCCCTTAATAAATTGTTAGATAAATCAAGAGAAAAATTTTTAGAAGAAAACAAAAAGGTAGAAGATTTAAAGTCTAAAGAAGAAAATCAAGAAATTAAAGAAGAGCAAGTAGATGTTGTTGCAAGGATTGAAGAGGGTATAAAAATAAATCAAAAAAACTTACAAAAAAAGGTATTGATCAGGAGCTTAAAGAGAAAAGACCTGAAGATAGAGTAGGGCAAAAACAGTCTATATCTCAATCTAATAGGTTAACTGAAGAGGAAGAATCTTATCTTGTTAGTTACGATGATGAGGTTAATGAAATTAATAGCAAGGTTAGTCGTAAATTAGTAACTATTGAGGCAATGCATAGTGAGGTAAGTTCATCATTGTCAGAGATTGAGAGTATGCAAGCTAATATTATTAAAGCTAATTCTGATCTTGATAGGGCAAGAGGTTCTAATGGAAATGGTATTGATCAAAATGTGAAGATAAATTTATATCAAGCAATTGAGAAAGTTAGGGGTAGTAGAAATATTGCAATGGTGCGATATAAGGAGCAATTTAATGCATTACAAAATGCAAAAAGTTATGCTGAGCATGCAAAGAGTTCTACTGAGTCTGCTTTAAGGCATTTAGCACAGATAAGGTCAAATGGTTATTATTATGTAGGTTTTATTGTAGATAGTATTTCGAAGGCAAAAATTAGTTTAAGTAGTGCAGGAAGTGTATTTAAGCAAGTAGAAACAAACTTAGATAGTTTAAGGACTTCCATGGAACAAGCAAAAAAAGATTTTGCTGATTTAAAGGCAGCACATGAAGCATTAGGTTTTGATAAAAAGTAATACATATCATGTTGATGGTAAAGCAATATGTAATTAATAATTTTATTACTTTTTTAGAGTATGATATTTAAGTTAAATAGGGTTTAAATAATATTAAACTCTATTGTTGTGTTTTGTAATTTGTTTAATTTAGAAGTATTATACTAAAAACAATTTAACTA
>NZ_CP073164.1 GCF_023035815.1 Borrelia parkeri | reverse complement strand
TAGTTTAATTGTTAATAGTATAAAATATTATTATTACCTTCCTTCCATCCATAAGAAAAAACCGTTCTTTATTCCTTAATAACATGTTACAATTTCTTACACACACAATGAAAAATTCAATACTTATATCACTACACTTATTAATAATATATACCCATGCATGGAGTGAAAAATTTAATAATGAAAATATAAAACCACTACAAATAGGTATCATTCAACACAATTATATAAATTTAACTTCTTATAATCAACATTACAAATATTACGCTTTCATTGGAATAACCATAACTTACAATGAATGGATTGATTTCAATATCATCCCCATTCACTTTTATCCATACGATCCAACTTCATTCTCAAATGTCTATTTTACTCTATCTATTTCTCTTTATATATTGAAATATCAAATACACATATATTCTTTCATTATCAATATCTTAGTAGGTACTCAATTACCTATAGCCCTTAGAACTTCCATTATTACTGGTAATAATATCTCTGCTTTTCTTTTCCCTGTATTACCTTTTGTCTCTGTTAAACTTAACATTCCAATTAATAATTTATTCTCTATCCTCTCTACATTTTCTTCTTCTCTACGTGAGTATTTTTTAGTCGATATAGCTATTACCTTTCCTATCTAATCATAACAATACTGATTATTGTTAATAAGAATTTCCTTTATACAAAATTAAAAATATTCATTCTTCTACATTAAGTTTCTTAAACCCTTCTGGAATAAGCACAACATCAATACCTGAATTTAGTGATTTCTTAATCGCATGCCCCAAACTAAAATTATTTACAATTGCACCCATATCATATGCATCTGTCATGATAATACTAAAGATATTCAGATTATGTCTTATAATATCTACAATATCTTTTGACATACTACTTACATCTCCGGAAATCTTAGGAACAAGTACATGCCCAAGCATAATAAATTTTGCTTCCTTTCCAAAAAGAAATGGTATAAAATTATTTACCATTAAAAAATTTTTACTATAAGGTAATAAGGCTAAATCTTTATGGGTATCTACTTTTGTGCCTCCAAGTCCAGGAAAGTGTTTAACCACAGCAAACACACCTTCCCTTTGTATCCCATCAATAAATGCCTCTACCATAAGACCAATATTATAAGATGAATACCCAAAAGTTCTGCTACCTAAAGGGCTCTTTGGAGAAAATTTAGCATCTGCTACAGGTGCCATATTTACATTAATACCAAGTCGTCTAAGCTGTTTCCCAAGAATTTCACCAATCTTATATGCAAGCTGAGAATCTCCGGTCTTTCCAACAGATTCCATAGCAGGAAAATTATAAACTCCCAATTTTTTATTCTCACTAGCTCTACTAACTAGTCCTCCTTCTTCATCAACAGCAATCAATATGTCAGAACCAAGATGTCTCTTTATCTCTTCAATCAACTCTTTAGTTTGTTGTGCATCCTTAAAATTTTCTCTAAATAAAATAATTCCTACTGGATTTATCTCTCTTAGTTTATCAAGGTCTTCTTTACTTAGTGCTTGCACAGCACTAGGATTAGCAACATTCCTAATGCCAATAAAAAAACAACGTCCCCTCAAAATGTTATTAACATTAACTCTTCCTAAAAATTCATCAATATCTACAAGATCAAATTTATCATTTTCAAAATAATCATAATCTATATCAGGAATGGAGCCTAGTAAAACCAAACTAGACAACAAAAGACCAAATAACACAAATCTAAACATCCCACTTACCTTGCCTAAATACCAAATCATATTTATTCTTCAATGCATTATTAAGAGCATAATTTAAATATCTAGCAATATCAGAAATAGTACCCGAAATTTTATCATTCATGTAATTACTCATAATAAGCGTATTAACAAATAATTTTGCAGGAAGAAACCTATCTTCTCTATTGACCTCAAAAATTAATGGATTATCTAATATTCTTATAACTTCCCAAGTTATTTGCTCAATTGCAGTATATCTACCAATCTCTTTATCCTGTTCAATAATTCTCATAGGCATATCTGATATTATTTTATCCATATTTTCTATCAAATATTCTAAATTAAAAAGACCTGTAGCACAATTAAACAAAATCCTATCACCTCTACATTCAGCTTTAAGTACAGCTTCTTTAGAAATAACACTACCAATATCAACACATGTTAAATTATTATCATCATCCAAGACTAAAACCCCACCCTTTGTATCTAGTGGGGTTTTAATACTAAATTCAAAGCCAGAAGAACTATTAGTTATAGCCATTATGGCAAGAGTCTGTAAATTAACAGTAAAACCAATATTATCAACATTACCAATGTACACAAATTTTTTTTCCAGAATTATAAAGTTTTAAATAAATATCTCTTAAAACTTTAAAATTTTGACCATGACCAGCGGGTAAAGCCAAAAAAGTTCTCTTGCCATTACTACAATAGCTAAAATATTCATATTGACCATCATCTAATTTATTATAACAATAAACCAAAGGCTGAATCGCTGTCAAAATATCTGCCCTTTGAAAACCACAAGAATTCAAATCTTTAATCAAATTATCATCAAAAATATTATCTAAAAATTTAGAAATCGGTTTATAAGTCTTAAAACTTGTCATCTGAAAAATCGAAGGCTTAACACTCTTACCATAAATCTCACAATATCTCTTAGAAAGCATTAAAAGATGTCGTATTTTTAATGCTAAAAATGAAAATCCATAACTACCATCCCTATTAACATATGCAGGTGTTATTCCCTTTGGCAAATGCCCAAAAAAACTCCTGGCTTCAAGTATTTTATCTTCATATAAAGAATACAATTCCTCATTAAAATCGTTATTTTTCAGTATATCAAAATAACTAGTCGCAGAACCCCCATTTAAAATACCAAACGAGAGATAAGGATAAAGAAATAACCCTAGTCTCTCCAAATCATCACCAGTAAAAACATAAAAATTACTTTCTGATGAAACCGAAAACTTTGTAAAATCATCAATATATTTTTTCAAATTATGTTCAACAAGTTCCTTTTTAAACTTGAATTTAACAGAATTATTAGCAAGACTTAAAATACTGCCATGACTCTCATCAGGAAAATTCTTAACAGATATGCTTAAAGTTTTAAGTTTATGCATATTAAGCATATCAAGCATTTTTTTAGAAAAATTTTCATCGATTACTTCATACATACCAAAACCTCATTTGAAGACAAGGTAAACAAAAATTAACATATTATAAGAAGCACCATCAATAATGCTTATTGTAATAGAATATGTTACTATAATCATAGTACTATAAATAAAGGCAAATATTAAATTAAAATATACTAATGAAGGGGAAAAGATGCTAAAAAAGTATATATTAAATATGACAAATCTAAGAGACGCTATTAATGAAATGATACTTTCTCCTTCAGGATTTAGAAAGATATTTGCAAAATCAAAAAATGAAAATTCAATAGAATATGAAATCAATGATGACGACAAAATATTGGTTGCTCTTATAACCCTTACAATATCAAATTATTTTAAAGATAAACCAAAAAAATATATCAATGTTGGATTAGATTCAAGAGCAACTGGAATTATAATCTCAGAGATTATAATTAAAACCTTAATTTTAAACAATAACAATGTAAATTTTTTTGGAATACTCCCAATACCAGAAATCTTAGCTTATACAAAAGAACATCAAAATTCAAAAGGATTTATATACATTTCTGCCAGTCATAATCCTACAGGATATAATGGCATTAAAATTGGATTAAATGATGGAGGCGTGCTAAATTCAAATGAAATAAAGAAAATAATATGTCAGATCAGATCCAACATTGAAAATGAAACTTTAATAAACAATCTAATAACAAGCTTACAAAAGTTTAATACCAATGCTCTGCACTTAAAAACATATGAAGCAATTATCACCTCACAGGCTAGACATAAAACACAATCTTATAACTCATATAAGTCATTAATGCAGCAAATAATATATTCAGACACACATAATCAAAAAAATATTGACATACTAAAAAAAACTATCAAAAAAGAACCTATAGGAATCATAGGAGAGATGAATGGTAGTTCTCGCATTAACTCAATTGATAGGGAAATGATTGAATCTTTGGGAATAAAATTGGAATTTTATAACACAGAAATTGGTATCTTTAAGCATGGGATGACTCCTGAGGGGGCATCTTTAAACATGTGTAAACAAGCGCATGCACCCATTTATTACAAACATCCATAACTGCACCTCCAAAAATATAATTACTATTCCTACTAAGTGAATATTGTAGATGAGGCAAAGCTTCTCTTCGGTCTCCTTTTAGTGTTCTAAAAAAGCTCCTAAATTAACTCTTATAAGTCTCTTAAACTCACTAAAACCTAAAAAACCTAATACACAATAAAACTCATAATCATTATAACGCCTACCATCACTAGTATCAGAACTAATTACTAACTTTCGTATATACTCAATCAACTCGTCTATTCTCAACATGTAGTCCTGAGTATAATATCTCACCCTTTATAACATCTCTAACTTTATTTTCCATCTTAATAAGATTATGCGCATAATTATCACCCATAATCTTACTATATACATAATCAGGGGTACCTCTGAATAACTCTTTTAAATGATACGGATAATTATTCTTGTAAGAAACAAGCTCATCCATCAATTCTTTTCTTAAGTTTTCTCTCTTAACATCCTTTATAGCTGCTTCCAGCTTGCAATATGCTTTGCAAACCTTTAAATAAACTTTTATAATATCCCTTAACTTAAGAAAACCTAAGTTATAGAGTAAATCATAAAATTCTCCATCAGAATACGTCTTACTATACAAAAAATCTATATCGGGTTCAGTTACTACATATCGTATATCATTAATTGCTTCCCTTCCTTCATCAAATATCCCAAACATGTCTAATATATCATTAAGTTCAGTATCTAGATTTTTCTTTTCTGCATTTGTTACAAAAATCCTCACCATCTCATTCTTTTTTAATTTACATACATGATTATCTACATGATTATCTACATGATAATGTAGATGATCTTTGGAAGGATTTTTTACAATCAATTTCTCTTTAAACGGAAACTTTTCAAACAAGTCCTTTACAAGCAATTTTCTTCCCAAAGAGTTCTTTTTAAACAATTTCAGTCTAAACTCTTCTCCTTTAGACGATTTTTTTCCAGGCGATTCTTTTCTTGAAGAATTATCTATAAAAGTGATATCTTCTTGGGGTTTTAAATTACAACTTATATAAGTCATACAACCTACCACTAGCAATAATAGAAATATTAATCTTAATACTACTATTAATACTAGAGACAAAATGGAATACTTTACCTTAACCATTTAATATACTCCTTTTAAGTTCAAATTAATCCATAATTTTACCTACTATTATATAAATTTATCATTGTAGTATTACAATATCATAATCTTTAACAAGCATTAACACAACTAATCCTTAAGATAAATCTTTAACATTTTATTTATCAGTAAAAATTAAAAACCTTAAATATTTATATCTAAGGCTCAATTACTTTAAGTACTTTTTTAAGAATTAACTAAAATACTATCTGCCCTACTGATTTTTTTATCTCAGTAAATGCTGCTTCCTTCAGATTAATAAGCTTATCAACATAATTACCCTTTACAATTTCATCATAAATAGCATTAGAAGGAGATCTATCGAACAACATTTTTAAATGCAAAGCATAGGCATTTTTGTACCCGATAAACTTATCTTGCAAATTTTGTTTTTCGTAGCCTTCTTGAAGATTTTTTATAACCTCAAGAGCCTCTTCTTGTCTATCCATAATCTCTAAATGAAGTTTTATAATTTTTTTAAGTATCTCAGAACCTAAACTACCACACAAAAAATCAAACGTATAATCATCATACATTGAATAACCTTCGGCTCTACCAATACCGGACTTAATCACTATATTTCGCATATCTTTAACTGCTTTTAGCTCCGCATCTAATATCTCGTTGTTACATAGATTTTCAAACTCTAAAATGCGTTTAGCCTCATCATAAACCTTAATAAACCTAGAAGCATAATTATCAATCGTCACTATATCATACACCTCATCAGGGGTAGATCTATCAAATAACATTTTTAAATGCACTGAATAAGAATTATTCAAATTATCAATAGTACTCTCCAAGTGTTTTTTGGCTCTATCTCCCTGAATATTTGCAATAATTGTTCTAATTTCTGCTTCGGCATCCTTTTGTGCTCTTTTGTCCCCTAAATAAATTCTTATCATTCTCTTAACCTTAGCAGCACGCATCTTATTTAATAAGTCATAAAATTCAGAATTACTATACGTTTTATGACCCAGAGGCCCTACCTTGAAATCAGTTACTACACTTCTTATATAATTAATTACTCTTAGTTCCAAATCAGAAAGCCCTGCATATACGTCCACGCCCACTACAATGTTTATAGCCTCATCTTCAAGCTCAGCATACTTAACAGCATAATCATCACCCATAACGTACAAATACACATCATTTAAAACATACCTACTAAATAACCCTTTTAAATGCAATGGATAAGCATCTTTGTAACTACTCAGTTTATTTTGTAAGTCTCGCTTTTCCTCACTTTCCATAACATTATTTATGGCTGCTAAAGCTGCGTCTGGAGCGGTATTGAAAATTTTTAAATGAACTTCTATTATTTCTTTTAGTTTAAAAGAACCCAGCTGTCTTAACAAATCATAAAAATCTTCATCATCATATGTTCTGTAACCTTCAACACTACCAATACTAGGATCAGTTACTATACTTCGTATATATGCAATTGCGCCCTTTTCTTCAGCAAATATCCCAAATGCGTTTAAAAGACTATTAATTTTAATATCCACATTATCGCTTCCTGCTTCTCTTATAGGTCTTAAGCTTGCTTGCAAGGTCTCTGTAAGATCAGTATTTCCTTGGAACTTACAACTTATTACTAGCAATAATAGTAATATTACTATTAGTAACAAACTGATATGTCTAATTTTTATCATTAAATATCTCCTTTGCTCAAATTAAAATTAATCTATTATGAGATAAAACTCATTATCATATTAACATATATACCAAAACCTCCAAGCATTATTAATATATTTGTATAAAAATTTATCAATACTTACCTTATAAATTAAAATGATTAAAATAAATTAAAAACCTTAGATGTTTAAAATCCTTAACTTTCACCTCTAACTGCGATCAGCATCGTTCTTAATCAGCATAATACCCAATAGTATAATCATCATTTATAAATCTATTATATATCTCATCAGCAGTAGACTCACTGAATAATTCTTTTAAATGTAATTTATAGTCATTTTTGTAACGAACAAAAATATTCCTCAAGCGTTGTTTTGCATCATCCCCACTTATATTACCTATAGCATTGCGAACCTCGTTCTGAGTTACTTGTCTTTTGAAATAAACTTGTATCATTTTTTCAACTTTAGTAGTGCCTAACTCACCTAACAAGAGCTCAAACGTAAAATCATCATAAATTTTATAGTCTTTATCCTTGCCAATATCCGCATCAGTTACTATAACTCGTATCTCATCATCAAGTATTTTTCTTTGCACATCTGATAACCCTTTATATAGCTTATCAAACTCTACAATATACCCAACATTATTCTTAATTTTAATAAACCTAGTAGCATAATTATCATCTATAACTCTAAAATACACATTATCAGAACTAGAAGTATCGAATAACCCTTTGAAATACAATGAGTAATCATCATTCAATTTATTAAGATCATTCTCCAAGCGTTGTTTCAATTCCTCTCTATTAACCTCCAAAATAGCTTCTCTAGCTTCTAGTTCTAATTCTTGTCGTGCTTTTTTGTTCTCCAAATACACCTTTATCATTTTCTTAACCTTAGCAGCACGCATCTTATTTAATAAGTCATAAAAACCTTTAGTATCATAAGTTACGTGCATCAAAGAGCCTCTCTTAGGATCAATTACCATATCTCGCATATCATCAATTACATCTTGCTGTGAATCAGAAAGCCCCATGTATACATCATCACCCCCTAAAATGTCTATAGAATCGTCTCTAATTTTAGCAAACCCAATAAAATAACCACCATTCATAAATCGATTATACACCCCACCAGAAGTAAGGTCATTAAATGACCATTTTAAATATAATGGATAATCATTCACGTGATCATTAAACCTATTTTGCATTTCTTGTCTTAAGTCAGATTCAATTATATCCTTTATGGCATTGCGAGCCTCACCTTGAACTTGAAGATTTTTAAAATGAGAATCTATCATCTCCTCTACTTTAAGAGCACCTAAACTATAAAGTAAGTTATAAAATTCATCCGTATTATACGTCTTATAACTTTCAAGTTTACCAATATAAGGATCAGTTACTGCATTTTGTATCTCTTCCATTATTTTCTTTCTCTCATAAGATATCCCAAACGCACTTAGTAAATTATTAAGCTTAACATCTCCTATATTATCATTAAATACTTTAAAAAATCCTCCAACAAGGTTATTCTCAAGAAACTTTTCATCACGCATGGCACTTTCTTGGAATTTACAACCTATTACTAAAAATAATATTATTACTAATAACATAACCTTATATCTTTTTTTGACCACTCAATATCTCCTTTTTCAAATTAAAATTATCTTATTATAAGATAAACCTATTGTTGTATTAACATTTCTACCATAAACTTCAAGCATTGTTATTATGTTATTACTAATATACTTATTATAAGTATTTACCTATCTTTACATTATAAATTAAAATTAAACTAGTTAAATAAAATTAAACCTTAGATGTTTAAAATCCAAGGCTTAATTTTTGAAATTTTTAGCAAGCTACTCTTTTACTCTTTTGAAGAACTACTTGCTAAGTTTATTGAAATAAGTTTAGCTTCGTCTTGAATCACAGCAAACTCATCAATAAATTTACTATTTATAGCTGCTCTATAAATAGCATCAATATCAGATTTATTAAAGACCCCTTTTAAGGTCCTTCCATAAACACTCAATCTTTTCTCCAACCTATTACTAAAGTCTTGCCTTAATCTTAAGTCATTAATACCACTTATAGCCACTTTGGCGTCTTCGTATGCTGTAAGAGTCTCTTGAGTACGGCTTATAATTTCCCTAATCTTAGTAACATCTAAATCACCAAGCAAGTTATAAAACTCAGAAATAGTATACGTCTTATAATTTTTATTCTGAGCAATCTTCTCATCAATTAATATATCTCGTATATAATCAATTATTCTCCATTCGCTCTCAGAAGGTTGTTCTAAATACTGCTCTGAGTACACATTCTCAATCTTTAGAATGCTTTTAGCCTCTGAATAAATCCTACCCAAAACATAAGCAGGACCTACATACATGACTTGAGCATATACAACATCAGGATTAGAATCCTTAAATGCACATCTTAAATAATATGGATAGGCAGTAGACTCTTCGTACCAAGCAAGCTCCCCCTCCAATTTTTGTCTTATTGAATCCCTCTTAATATCCTTTAGAATTTCTTTAACTTTTGGTCTATATTCAGATAGTGCTCTTAGATCACTAAAACAAGCTTCTATCATGTCTTTTAATCTCTCAGCACCTAATTGTTCCAACAAATTAAAAAACTCATCGCTAGTATACTGCTTAAGCATTAAAATATCATCACTATTATCCGCAGTGGTCACAAGGTACATATATCCAACGACTTTCCTATCCTTGTCAAATATTCCAAATTTGTCTAAAAGATTCTTCAATTTTAAATCAAATTGTTCTTCTATACGCGTATCTATATCCATTTCTGTAATTACTCTAGACTCTTCTGAAAGATCTTCTGTAAATTCTTCTACAAGTCCTTTCAAATATTTTTGTACTAAATTTTCATACTCACGTTCTACAACAGATCCTTTTCCAAATAGACTTGTTACAAAATCTTCTGAAGAGTCTAAATCACAACTTATAATTAGCAATAAAAATGATATTAATATCGGTAACTCACTAAAATATCTTACCTTAAACATTAAATAGCTCCTTTTTCAAATTTAATTTAATTATATAAACCTTATTTATTATGTTAACACAATATAATAACTTTAAAATATTATTTATTTAAAATAATTTATTAAAAAATATCACTTGTATATTTCTCATTTAAATAAAAATTAAAAGCTTTAAATTTTAATATTTAAAGCTTAACTATTCTTTAAGGATCATAGCTAAAGATTCACTATGGAAATAATAGCTTCATTGGCTCTAAATACTGCTAGAAGCAGTATCTTTAATAGCATTAAACCAATTAACATAATCAACATTTTTAGTTGTTTGATAAATAGAATCATAACTCAACTTACCAAATGCCTCTTTTAGTGCCAACACATACGCGCTATTTTTTTCTTTTAAATCACTTTCTAATCTTTGTTTTAAGTTCACGTCATTAACATTCTCTACAGCCGTTTTCGCTTCATCTTGTGCTTTAAGAGTTTTTTGGATATTTTGTATAATTACTTTAACCTTAACATCACCTAACTGCTCTAATAAGTTATAAAATCTTTCATAATTATATATTGTGAAACCCCCAATATCAGGATCAGTTATTACAAGTAGTATATACCAAATTACTGCAAGCTCTGAAGAAGACATCCGTCCTGAGTATAGTTCCTTCCCCCTCATAATGCCTAAAGCATCGCTCTCAAGCTTAGCAAAAAGATTAAAAAAATCATAAAGACTAACCAGAAATTTGCGATAAATATCATCCGAAGTAGGCTCACTAAATAACTCTTTCAAATATAATGAATATTTAAGCTTATAAAAATACAATTTATATTGCAATTGTTGTTTTTCATAACCTTCTTGAAGATTCTCAATAGCTACTAAAGCCGCATTTTCTGTTCTAAGATTATTTAAATGAAATTGTATAATTTCCTTCAAAATAGTATCACCTAAATTCCTTAACAAGTTATAAAACTCAGAGTTACTATAGGTCTTAAGACCTCCATAACCAACAATACTAGGATCGGTTAATATATCTCGTATAAATGCAATTGATTCAAGCTCTGACGCTGACATCCACCCTGCATATTGCCTTTCATCCTCTATAACACTTTGAATACGGTCTTTAATCTTACTAAACTTATCAACATAATTATCATTTATCACTCTAAAATACACCGTGTCAGGGGTAGGATCATTAAATAACCATTTTAAATAAGATAGACAGTAATCCTTGTGCTGATTAAACATATTCTCCAAACGTCGCTTTAATACGTCTCCCTTAACACTATCAATAACTGATCTAGCTTCTCTTTCTGCTTGGACCTGAACTTCAAGAGCATTTGAATGAACTTTTATAATTTCCTTAAGCTTAAGAGAACCTAAACCATCAAGCAAATTATAAAACTCATCCATATCATACGTTTTGAAACCTCCAGCACTACCAATATTAGGATCAGTGATTGCAATTTGTATATTATTAATTACGTCTCTCTCATCATCAAATATCCTAAATGCATCTAACAGATTATTAATTTTAACAGTTATATCGCCTACAACAGGCTTTTTTAAATTTTTTAAAGATCCGTCTACAGTTAAATTCTCTCTAAACGCAATATCTCTTTGGGATTTTAAATTACAACTTATAATTAGCAAGAATAACAACATTAATATTAAGGCTAAGGCTAAGAACTCACCAAGATGATTTACCTTTATCATTAAATATCTCCTTTTAAGTTTAATCCATTATCATATAAAACACATTACTATATTATCACAACATCCAAGCATTAACATAACTTCCATCCATAATATTTTTTTTAACATTATATAAGAATAAAACAGGTTTTGGGTTCTTGACAGTTTTATAGTCCATACAAAAAAAGAAATCAATGACTTCCGTACAGTATATTAAATTCAGATAGAATAGCAAACTTTTTTAAGGCATTTTAAGTCTACATTAAATAATCTTTTGTCATATGAGAATTAGACAAGCTTGCAATGTAAGCCTTAATTTTGGTATACTGATACGCATTACAATGTTTCTTATGCTCAAGCATCAATAAAGCCCCTTACTCAGGGTAGCATTAGACTTTTAGTGTTAAACACTATATGTTGATTTTGATAACATAAATCTTGTCTCCATGCACAGGTTTAATCTCTTCTCAAGCAAAGACTGTGCTGCAATATCCTTCTTCATATTTAATTGTTATGAGCAAATATTTCAAAAGACATAAGTATACAGTCCTCATTTAGCAATATTTATAAGTATAAATAAAAAACCTTAGATGTTTGAAATCCAAAGTTTAACTACTCTTCTAAGTACTAAACCTCTCTTTTGCGTAAATGACTAGCAACATCACTTTTAATGGATATAAAATTATTCGAATGATCAATACCTATAGCGGCCCTATACACTTCCCCAGGAGTAGATTTATTAAAGACCGATTTTAACGCAACTAAATAAGAACGCTCCTTTTCTTTAAACTTACGTACCAATTTCTGTTTTAAGTTCGCGTCCTTAACATCCTCTATAGCTAGCTTGGACATCACTTCGTGCTTTAAGAGTTATTTGAATATGGTTTATAATCTCACCCAACTTAACATCACCTAAACTATAGAGTAAGCTATAAAATTTTTCATTATCATAAGTCTTGTAACCTAGCTAACTTCCAATATCAGCATCAGTTACTACTCCCCGCATATATTCAATTACAATACCTTTATCACCTGATAACCCTGTATATGGAGATCTACTTTTTATAAAACCAAGAGAGGCTGATTTAACTTCAACAAATTTAGACGCATATTTACTATTTATAACTCTACCATACACCCCCTCAGGAGTAGATTCATTGAATAATTCTTTTAAATGTAATGGATAAGCCTTATTGTACTCTTTAAATCTAGTTTGTAATCTATCTTTTAATTTTGCATCCTTAACATCTCGAATAGCTGCTAGAGACTCGTTGCGTGCTATAACATTTTCTACATGAAATTTTATAAGTGTCTTGATCTTAAAAGCATCTAAGCTATAAAGTAAGTTATAAAACTCATCCGTACTATACGTCTTATAACCTTCGGTACTACCAATACTAGGATCAGTTACTATCATCCGTATATTATCAACTGCAATCCTTTGATCACCTGACAATTCTGCATATAGACTTTCAAAGTTTATCATGCTACGAGCTTTGTCCGTAATCGTATTAAACTTAAAATTATAATCACTACCTATAACTTTATCATAAACATTATCAGAAATAGCTTTACTGAATAATCCTTTTAAATGCAATGGATAAGCCTTATTGTATTCTTTAAATCTAGTTTGCAATCTCTCTTTTAATTTTGTATCCTTCACATCGCGAATAGCTACTTTAGCATCATTTTGCGCTTCAATAATCTTTAAATGAAATTCTATAATTTTTTTCAATCTTAAAGCACCTAAATCACTAAGCAAGTTATAAAATTCTTCGTTATCATAAAATTTATAACCTAGAGAACCACCAATATTAGGATCAGTTAATATTCTTTGTATATATGTAATTACTTGCCTTTCGTTAAAGGGTATCCCAAATGTACCAAGAAGCTTGTCAAGCTTAACATCTAGCTTTACCCCTACGCTCCCCATTTCAGAAGGATTTAAGATATTACTTTTGCCCAATTTTTTTACATTATTTTTAACTGTGGATGCTTCAACCAGTGATTTTTCAAGCAAGTCCCCTTTAAGCAAATTTTCTCTAGATGATATTATATCACTCGAGTTCCTTTTAAAAGAATTACTACTAAACGAGCTTCTTCGAAACGAGCTATCACTAAGAGAACTGTATCCAAGCGAGCTCTTTCGAAACGAACTATACTTAAACGAGCTATCTTTAAGTGAAAAAACACCTTGAGAACCTGCATTACAACTTATTATTAGCAATAACAGTAATATTAATAAATTATGACTCTTTACCTCAACCATTAAATATCCCCTTTTTTTAACTTTTTTTCAAAAATACACTCAATTTATAACTTAATCTATTATCATATAAACCTATTATTATAATATCCTACAACATAATTCTTGAAATATTTACCTGTATATTTAATTAGCATTCCCCCGTATAAATTGAAAGAAATCAAAAGCCTTAAATAATTTTTATACCTAAGGCTTAATTTTCTCAAGCCCTCTCGCTTATACTTCTTCTATACTAATTCTAAAATCCGGGCTTGAATGGCGTTAAATCCATCTTCATTATCTTTAAAAGACATAAAGACATTATATATATCATTAGAATTGATATTAACACAATTAAAGTTAGTTTTGAGCAAAAATTCATAATGCTTCTTTTGATTAAAAAAATCTCTTCTTAGCTGATCTTTACCTTTACTGTCTTTAATAGCATCTATCCTTTGTAAAATATCATTTTGCAATTTCAAAGCTTTTCGAATTTTTACTATCATTTTCTCAACCTGATCTTCATTTAAACCACCCAATAAATACTCAAACTCATAATAGGTATACGTTTTAAAACTTACTCCATCCTCATCTTTACTGCCAATACTAGAATCAGTTAATATAGTTCGTAGATCAATAATAACTGCAGCATCAGAACTAGACAGATTTGAGTATATTGTTTTAAATTTTATTGAGCGTCTAGCTTTATCTGTGATTCTCATAAAGCCATCTACAATTCTATTATGAGAGTCTATAATTTTATCTTTCAATACATAATCACTAGTCATACTAAATGCATTTCGTAGTATACTTACAGCGAATTCATTATACTCATCAAATTTAGTTTTCAAAACTTTGACAAAGAAGTCATCCTCTACATTCTTAATAGTATCCTCTGCTTCTTTTCGTACTCTAATCAACTCATGTAAATTAACCTCTAACAATCTCTTCAACTTAGCAATACCAAAAAATCCTAACACAGAATAAAATTGATGATCATTATAATCATCTTCATTATAAATGCCATCACTAACATCAGAAAAAACTGCTAATTTTCGTATATCATCAATTTCTTGCTTTTCTTGACCAATTAGACCTTCATATATTGCTTCACCTTTTATAACATATGTAATTCTGTCTTTCAGTTCACGTAAATATTCTAAAATTGAATCATTTGACTCTCTTAATGAACTATACATTTTAATAGAAGAATCAATATTCTCATCATCAAAATGAGCTTTTAACTCTTTTGGTATAAAAGAATCGTTGAACTCACTATCAAGCTCAGATATCAATTGTTGTTTTGATCTCTCTCTTTTAATATTTCCAATCATTGGTTTAATTTCTGTTATTAAGTTATAAAAATTTAACCAATCTCCCAAAAGCTCCTTAGTCTTCACAGAACCTATTTCAGTTATAAAGGTATAAAATGAGTTATTATCAAAATCAGAATTGGTTAAGTAATCTCTTAAATATACATTTGATTCCCTGTCTTGAGCTGATATCCCACATTCATTAAGAAATTCATCAATTTTTACATCCACACTTTTCTCTTCTACAACTTCTACAGGATTTTTACCTATAAAGGATTTAAAATCATGGGTTGTAGTTAAAGGTTTTGCAACAAAAGAATTTTTTTTAACCAAGACCCCTTTAAGAGGGTCAGCCCCTTGGGATTTAAAATCACAATTTATAACCAGTAACAATAATAACACACTATTACTCTTTTTCATTAAACATCTCTCCTTTTAATAAAGCCCAATCTATAAATTGATTTTTATCATATAAAACTTATTATTATAATATATTATTATAACATAGTTTTCAAATAAATCTCCTCGAGGAACAACCTCTACAGGAACTTTTATACCTAAGGCTTAATTTTCTCAAGCCCTCTCGCTTATACTTCTTCTATACTAATTCTAAAATCCGGGCTTGAATGGCGTTAAATCCATCTTCATTATCTTTAAAAGACATAAAGACATTATATATATCATTAGAATTGATATTCACACAATCAAAGTAAGTTTTGAGCAAAAATTCATAATGCTTCTTTTGATCAAAAAAATCTCTTCTTAGCTGATCTTTACCTTTACTGTCTTTAATAGCATCTATCCTTTGTAAAATATCATTTTGAAATTCCAAAGCTTGTCGAATTTTTACTATCATTTTCCCAACCTGATCTTCATTTAAACCACCCAATAAATACTCAAACTCATAATAGCTATACGTTTTCAAACTTATTTCATACTCATCTTTAATACTAATACTAGGATTATTTAATATACTGCGTAAATAACTAATCATTGCAGCATCAGACCTAGATAGATTTGTGTATATTTTTCTAAATTTTATTAAGTCTCTAGCTCGATCTGTGATTCTCATAAAGCCACTTACAGCTCTATTATGAGAATCTATAATTTCATCTTTCAATACATAATCACTATCCATACTAAATGCACTTTGTAATATATCTACAGCGATTTCATTACACTCATTAAATTCAGTTTTCAAAACTTTGACAAAGAAGTCATTCTCTACATCTTGAATAGTATCCTCTGCTTCTTTTCGTACTCTAATCAACTCATGTAAATTAACCTCTGACAATCTTTTCAACTTAGAAACACCAAAAAATCCTAACACACAATAAAATTGATGATCATTATAAATATACTTATGATAACTTCCATCACTAACATCAGAAAAAACTGCTAATTTTCGTATATCATCAATTTCTTGCTTTTCTTGACCAATTAGACCTTCATATATTGCTTCACCTTTTATAACATATGTAATTCTGTCTTTCATTGCAAGTAAATCTTGTAACATTGTATTATCTGCATATCTCAATGAATGATATATTTGAATAGAAGAATCACTATCATCAAAATGAGCTTTTAACTCTTCGGATATACAAGAATCGTTGAAATCAATATTAAGCTCAGATATGAATTGTTGTTTTGATCTCTCTCTTTTAATATTTTCAATCATTGGTTTAATTTCTGTTATTAAGTTACAAACTTTTAACCAATCTTCAAAAAGCTCCTTAGTCTTCATAGAACCTATTTCAGTTATAAAGGTATAAAATGAGTTATTATCAAAATCAGAATTGGTTAAGTAATCTCTTAAATATACATTTGATTCCCTGTCTTGAACTGATATCCCACATTCATTAAGAAATTCATCAATTTTTACATCCACACTTTTCTCTTCTACAACTGCTACAGAATCACTGTTTATAACATCCTCTAGTATTAATTTTTTAACATCTCTTTCTTCAGGATCTTGAACTACTGCAGGATCTTCAACTACTGCAGGATTTTCAACTACTACAGGATTTTCAACTACTACAGGATCTTCAACTACTGCAGGATTTTGAACTACTGCAGGATCTTTAATTACTACAGGATCTTGTACTACTGCAGGATTTTGAACTACTGCAGGATCTTCAACTACTGCAGGATCTTCAACTACTGCAGGATCTTTAATTACTACAGGATCTTGTACTACTGCAGGATTTTTACCTATAAGGGATTTAAAATCATGGGTTATAGTTAAAGGTTTTGCAACAAAAGAATTTTTTTTAACCAAGACCTCTTTAAGAAGGTCAGCCCCTTGGGATTTAAAATCACAATTTATAACCAATAACAATAATAACACACTATTACTCTTTTTCATTAAACATCTCTCCTTTTAATAAACCCCAATCTATAAATCGATTTTTTATCATATAAAACTTATTATTATAATATATCATTATAACATAGTTTCCAAATATTAATATCTACATACTTATTAGTACATCTATACAAGTATCCCTTAGTATAAATTAAAAGCCTTAGATGTTTATAATCCAAGACTTAACTACTTTTTTAAGTACCAACTTACGGTATCAAATGCAGGATAACTCGATGCATTTGATTATATGTTGTCAAATTCGTTTTTAAAATTAGTAAATAAAGCAGCATATTTGCTCCCCATAAAATCATGATACACATAATCAGCCTTAAACGCATGAAATAACAATTTGAGATGCGATGAATAGCCACGCCTTAAAACATCAAAATTAAACTTTAAGTTTTGCTTTTTTTGACTTTCCTCAGCATTATTCATAGCTGCTAATGCTGCATTTTTTGCTTTATGACTACTTAAATGTATTTTTATAATTTCTCTCAGTCTCTCAACACCTAAGTCATGAAGTAAATTATTAAACTCTACATCATCATATGTCTTATAACCTTCAACACTACCAATATTAGAATTAGTTACTACACTTCGCATATATGCAACTGCTCTCTTTTCTTTCTTTGAAAATCCTTCACAAAGCTTATTAAAATCTGAAATGATTTTAACATCACTTTTAAGCTTAATAAAATTATCAGAATAATTACCCTTCACAAATGCACTATACACCCCATCAGCATCGGTTTTATCAAATATCCATTTTAAATAAGTTGGATAAAAATTCTCTAATTTCTTAAAATCACTTTCCAAATTTTTAGTTAATGCATATTTCTCTTCACTTTCAAGAACCGCAGCAACTTCTGCTAGAACTGCATTTTTTTCTCCCAAGTCCTTTAAATAAATTGCTATAATGTCCTTGACCTTAACAATTCCTAACTGATTTAATAAATTATAAAACTCATCATTACTATAAAGTTTATAAGAAGTTTTAGAAACTGAAGACACAGTAGTTACTACATCTCGTATAGAATTAATTACATCCTTTTCATCAGCTAAAAGCAATTCATATACATTTTCTTGAGAGGCACCCCCTACAGGAACTTCTTCTTGAGGGGCACCCCCTACAGGAACTTCTTTTTGAGGGGCACCCCCTACAGGAACTTCTTCTTGAGGGGCACCTCCTACAGGAACTTCTTTTTGAGGGGCACCCCCTACAGAAACATCTTCGCTATCCTCCACAAGACCTAAAGCTTCTTCTTTAATTGCAGTAAACTCAGCAACATAATTATCACTTATAAAATTACCATATACCTCATCAGAATTAGACCCGTTAAATAAAATTTTTAAATGCAAAGGATAAGCATTCTGACGACCATAAAATTTCACTTGCAATTCTCGTTTTGCCACATCGTCCTTAATTCCTTCAATCACTGCTAAAGCTTCGTCTTGGGCTTTAAGAATATTAACATGAATTTCTGTAATTTCCTTAAGTCTCTCAGCACCCAAACCCTCTAATAAATTACAGAAATCTTCATTCTTATAAACCCTAACTGAAAAGACTCCTGACAAACTAGTTACTATATCTCGCATATCATCAATTATTTTCTTCCTGTCATCAGGTATCTCAAATTTGTCTAGCAGATTATTGAGCATAGCATTTATAGTTACCTCTGCTTTAACTATTTCAGCACCACTGCTCACATCATCAATGTTTAATTTTATCATATGACCTTTAGCAAGCTTACTTATAAGTAAATCTGCTCTAAGTGCTATGTCCTCTTGAGAGTTCAAATCACAACTTATTACTAACAATAACGGTAATATTAATACTAGCAATAAACCAAAACGTCTTAACTGAACCATTAAATAGCTCCTTTTTCAAATTAAATTTAACTTATTATTAAATAAACTGATTAATTAAACTGAAATAATATAATTATTATTATAATAATGCCATAATATCATAAATTATAGGAATTAATACATCCATTTGACAATATAAATTAAAAGTTTTATATATCTTAAGATCTAAAAATTCATTTTCTTAAACTTACTATTCTTAATTACTATTCTTAACTTAAGAATTAATTACTACTACCTGTAGTACTGGACTATTTGTCTCACTTACTGAATTTTCCCAACATCATTTATAATCGCAAAATACCCAGAAATATAACTACTCCTTTCAACATTATGATACACCTTACCAGGAAAAGCACTACTAAACAACTCTTTTAAATGCAACGCATAAAGACTTTCGTGAGCATTAAACCGTTCTTGCAAATTATGCCTTGCTATGCCTTCTGGAAGACTACTTATAGCTGATCGAGCATCTTCTTTTGCTTTAAGAACATTTAAATGAAAGTCTATAATCCTTTCAACCCTAGCAGCACCTAAACTCCCAAGTAAGCTCTCAAACTCAACAGCATTATATGTTTTATGCAATATAGCATCACCAATATTAAAATTGGTTACAATAATTCGTATATAATAAAGTTCTCTCTTCTGAACAGATGAAAGCTTGTTGTATAGCTTTTTAAAAGCTATAATGTGCTTAGCTGCGTTTTTAATTAAAACAAACTTACCATGATAATGAATATTGTTCATAAATTTTCGATACACAAAAATAGGAAGAAATTCATCAAATAACTCTTTCAAATGTAATTTATAGTTATCCCTCTCATCATTAATTTTCACTCGTAATTGCTCTCTTAAGTTAGCATCATCAACACTATCAATAGCTGTTAAAGCTTCTACCCATGCCGCATCTTGGGCTTTTTGATCCTCTAGATAAACCAATATCATTGCAAGAATTCTATTATCACCTAACTTATTTAGTAAATTATTAAACTCAATATCAGTATACGTCCTATATCCTTTATATTGACCAATCAAAGGATCAGTTACTATTTCTCGTATCTTATCAATTACAATCTGCTCATCATCAGACAGCCATGTATATACATCCAAACCACCTTCAACTTCTATAATCTCGTATTTAAATTCAATTAATTCAGAAAAATAATTATCACCTATAATCTTATTATATATATCATCAAAATTATCACTATCAAATAACCCTTTTAAATGCAACTGATACTGATTCTTGCGTTCATTAAGCTCATTCTGTAATTTGCCTCTTGATGTAGCGTCCTTAATATTTTTAATAGCCCTTTCAAATGATTCCTGAATGTTAACAACCTCTAAATAAAATGTTATAATTTCTTTAATCCTAGCTGCACCTAAACTTTCAAGTAAATTATGAAACTCGACATCAGTATAAGTCCTGTAACCTTTAAGTTTGCCAACATTAGCATCAGTTATCGTACGCCTTATATATGCAATTGATTCCCTTTCCTTATCAAGTAACCCAAATTTGTCTAGCAGATTATTGAGCTTAATATCTAAATTATCAACTGTTGCAACCATTTTTGAAGTATATTCCCCACTAAACTTGTCTAATTTCCTTACCTCTCTTTTGACAGTCAAATTCTCTTTAATCTCAGTACTTCCCTTAGATTTTAAGTCACAACTTACCACTAACAATAATAGAAATATTAATACTAAAAATAAACTGAAATGGCTTAACTTCATCACCCAATATCTCCTTTTTCAAATTAAATTTGAATATATTTACATTATTATATTATTATAATGCTATATATCCACCTTAATCTGCAAACATTATATTTACTTGTTTAATATATTTATCCATATATACAAACTAAAAGCCTTAAACGTACACATTTAAGGCTTAAACTTTATTTACCTACTATTTTTAATCTCAATAATCTTAATTTAAACTAATTTAAGGATTAACTAACACCACCTGCCGCACCACTTGCTTTGGCAACTGCAGCGTCGTATTTAAGAATAGAAAATCCATTAGAATATTCAAAAGGAGAGATATTCTGAGAAGACAAATCATCTGCAGATTTATTAAAAGCAGCTCTTATATAAGAATTATACTCACCTTGAAGCGTATTAAATCTAGCTTGCAATTTTTGCTTTTCTACATCATCAGAAACACCGTCTATAGCTTTCAAAGCTTCATCCTGATCATTTTTAATATCTCGATAAGAATATATAACTACAACAACACGATAATCTCTTAAACTATTTAACTTATCATTAAACTTATCCTTGTCATAAGTAGCACTAACTACTATCTTCTCTATCTCATCAATTGTAGCTTGCTCATCAGCATCAAGCCAGGCATATACATCCTTCACACGTGGATTTTTAACCATCTCTTTAAACTTTCTAAATTTAGGTGTATAACGATTAACAAACTTCGCAAAAAAATCTTCTTTAAAGATTAAGAGATCACGATCGGGATTCCATGCAAAAGGAACTAATTTATCAAAATTATCCAACATATCTTGCAATCTGGTTTTTACACCTGCATCTGTTATACCTTTCATAATTTTCAAAGCTTTACCTCTAGCTCTCAAAAGACTCACAGTAGGCTTGATTATCTTTTCAATCACAACATCAGCTCCTAATTGATTTAAGCAATTATAAAACTTATCATTAAATCCATTCTTATAAGAAACTCTGAGGATTTCTTGTATATAACCAATTGCCTTCCTTCCTGCTTCAGATACTCCAAACTTATCTAACAATGCTTTAAGCTTTGGATCACTAATATCCTCCAAATATGCTAGAGCCTCTTCATCTCCTACTTCTGCTTCTGTATTTGGTTTTGTTCTTGTATTTGTCCCTGATCCTGCTCCTGGCTTTACTCCTGCTTTGCTTCCTGAATCACAACTTATAAATAGAAATAACAGCAATATTAATACTAGTAATACACTGAAACACTTTATTTTTACCATTCAATATCTCCTTTTTCAAATTAAATTTGAATATATTATTATACAAATTTATAATAATACTATTATTATATTAATATATTTATCTATATATACATATTAAAAGCCTTAAACGTGTACGTTTAAGGCTTAAACTTTCTTTACCTACTATCTTTAATCTCAATAATCTTAATTTAAACTAATTCAAGGATTAACTACACCACCTGACGCACCACTTGCTTTGGCAACTCTGGAAGCTTGAGCCTCGACTTTAATATTATAAAAATCTACAAAACATTCATAAATTCTTTTAAAATCATAATACAATTCACCTGAAGATTTATTAAAAGCAGATCTTATATAAGAATTATACTCATCTTTAAGCGTATTAAATCTAGCTTGAAAAGCTTGCTTTGCTGCATCATTAGAAACACCTTCTATAGCTTTCAAAGCTTCCTCCTGCATTTTTTTAACCTTTTGATAAATCTCTATAATTCTAAGGACACGATAATAAGATAAACTATTTAAAACATTATTAAATTTATCCTTGTCATAAGTATCACTAATTACCATCTTATCTATCTCATCAATTGTAGCTTGTTCATCAGCATCAAGCCAGGCATATACATCCTTCACAAGTGGATTTTTAACCGTCTCTTTAAAATTCCTAAATTTAGAAGCATAACGAGTAACAGTCTTTGCAAAATCATTTTCTAGAAAGGTTAAGTGATCAGAACCGGGATGCCATGCAAAAAGAACTACAATATCACAACTATTTAACATATCTTGCAATCTGGTTTTTACGCCTTCATCTGTTATACCTTTAATAATTTTCAAAGCTTCACCTCTAGCCCTCAAAAGGCTCACAGTAGGCTTGATTATCTTTTCAATCACAAAATCAGCTCCTAATTTATTTAAGCAATTATAAAACTTATCATCAAATCCATTCTTATAAGAAACACTTAAGACTCCTTGTATATAACCAATTGCCTTCCTTCCTGCTTTAGATACTCCAAAATTATCTAACAATGCCAAAAGTCTTGGATCAGTAATATCCTCCAAATATGCTAGCGCCTCTTCGTCTCCTACTTCTGCTTCTGTATTTGGTTTTGTTCTTGTATTTGCTCTTGCTTTGTTTCCTGAACCACAACTTATAAATAGAAATAATAAAAATATTAATACTAGTAATATACTGATATGTCTAATATTTAACATTCAATCTCTCCTTTTTCAAATTAAATTTGAATATATTATTATACAAATTTATAATAATACAATAATAGTATTATATCATTATTATATTAATATATTATTATAATGTTATATATCCACCTTAATCTGCAAACATTGTATTTATCTAATATGTACATATTAAAAGCCTTAAACGTGTACGTTTAAGGCTTAAACTTTCTTTACCTACTATTTTCAATCTCAATAATCTTAATTTAAACTAATTCAAGGATTAACTACACCACCTGACGCACCACTTGCTTGAGCAGCTGCAGCGGCTCTTTCGACAGCTTTTTTGGCGTCGTCTTTAAGAATAGAAAATCCATTAAAATATTTAACAATTTTTATAAAATAAGCATAAATTTTATCTGAAGATTGATTAAAAGTATCTCTTATATCAGAATTATACCTATCTTTCAGTGTATTAAATCTAGCTTTCAATTTTTGCTTTTCTGCATCATCAGAAACAGTAGTTATAGCATTCAAAGCTTCCTCCTGCTTCATTTTAACATCTCGACAAAGAGATATAACTTTAACAACATGATAATCACTTAAACTATTTAAAACATTATTAAATTTATCCTTGTCATAAGTATCACTAATTACCATCTTCTCTATCTCATCAATTGAGACACGCTCATCAGCATCAAGCCAGGAATATACATCCTTTACACGTGGATTTTTAACCATCTCTTTAAATTTATTAAATTTAGGTGTATAACGAGTAACAGCATCAGCAAAACTATCTTTGTAAAAGATTAAGTGATTAGAATACAAATGCCATGCAAAAGAAACTACATTATCACAACTATTTAACATATCTTGCAATCTGGTTTTTACACCTGCATCTGTTGTACTTTTAATAACTTCCAAAGCTTTACCTCTAGCCCTCAAAAGACTCACAGTAGGATTTATTATCTTTTCAATCACAAAATCAGCTCCTAATTTATTTAAGCAATTATAAAACTTATCATCAAATCCATTCTTATAAGAAACTCTGAGGATTTCTTGTATATAACCAATTGCCTTCCTTCCTGCTTCAGATATCCCAAACTTATTTAATAATGCTTTAAGATTTGGCTCACTAAGATCCTCCAAATATGCTAGCGCCTCTTCATCTCCTACTTCTACTTCTGTATTTGGTTCTGGTCTTGTATTTGTCCCTGATCCTGCTCTTGGCTTTACTACTGCTCTTGTATTTTTTCCTGCTTTGCTTCCTGAATCACAACTTATAACTAGCAATAATAAAAATATTAATACTAATAATACACTGATATATCTAATATTTAACATTCAATCTCTCCTTTTTCAAATTAAATTTGAATATATTATTATACAAATTTATAACAACACAATAATAGTATTATTATAACATTATATTAATATATTATTATAATGTTATATATCCACCTTAATCTGCAAACATTGTGTTTATCTATATATACATATTAAAAGCCTTAAACGTGTACGTTTAAGGCTTAAACTTTCTTTACTTACTATCTTTAATCTCAATAATCTTAATTTAAACTAATTCAAGGATTAACTACCACCACCTGACGCACCACTTGCTTGAGCAGCTGCAGCGGCTCTTTCGGCAGCTTTTTTGGCGTCGTCTTTAAGAATAGAAAATCCATTAGAATATCTAACAATTTTTATAAAAAAAGCATAAATTTTATCTAAAGATTGATTAAAAGTATCTCTTATATGAGAATTATACTCACCTTGAAGCGTATTAAATATAACTTGCAATTTTTGCTTTTCTGCATCATCAGAAACAGTAGTTATAGCATTCAAAGCTTCCTCCTGCTTAATTTTAACAAGTCGACAAAAAGATATAACTTTAACAACATGATAATCACTTAAACTATTTAAAACATTATTAAATTTATCCTTGTCATAAGTAACACTAATTACTATATTCCCTATCTCATTAACTGTAGCTTGCTCATCAGCATCAAGCCAGGAATATACATCCTTCACACGTGGATTTGTAACCATCTCTTTAAATTTATTAAATTTAGGTGTATAACGAGTAACAGCATCAGCAAAACTATCTTTGTAAAAGATTAAGTGATTAGAATACAAATGCCATGCAAAAGAAACTACATTATCACAACTATTTAACATATCTTGCAATCTGGTTTTTACGCCTGCATCTGTTGTACCTTCAATAACTTCCAAAGCTTTACCTCTAGCCCTCAAAAGACTCACAGTAGGATTTATTATCTTTTCAATCACAAAATCAGCTCCTAATTTATTTAAGCAATTATAAAACTTATCATCAAATCCATTCTTATAAGAAACTCTGAGGATTTCTTGTATATAACCAATTGCCTTCCTTCCTGCTTCAGATATCCCAAACTTATTTAATAATGCTTTAAGATTTGGCTCACTAATATCCTCCAAATATGCTAGCGCCTCTTCATCTCCTACTTCTACTTCTGTATTTGGTTCTGGTCTTGGATTTGTCCCTGATCCTGCTCTTGGCTTTATTACTGCTCTTGTATTTTTTCCTGCTTTGCTTCCTGAATCACAACTTATAACTAACAATAATAAAAATATTAATACTAATAATACACTGATATATCTAATATTTAACATTCAATCTCTCCTTTTTCAAATTAAATTTGAATATATTTTATATATATTATTATACAAATTTATAATAATACAATAATAGTATTATATCATTATTATATTAATATATTATTATATCCATTTTAATCTGCAAACATTGTGTTTATCTATATATACATATTAAAAGCCTTAAACGTGTACGTTTAAGGCTTAAACTTTCTTTACTTACTATTTTCAATCTCAATAATCTTAATTTAAACTAATTCAAGGATTAACTACACCACCTGACGCACCACTTGCTTTGGCAGCCGCAGCGGCTTTTTCAATAGCATTAAAGTCATTACGATATTTATCACCATCAGTCATAATCTGCAAATACAAGCCATATCGACCTTGATTAAAAGTATCTCTTATATAAGAATTACACTCATCTTTAAGCGTATTAAATCTAGCTTTCAATTTTTGCTTTACTGCATCATCAAAAACACCGTCTATAGCTTTCAAAGCTTCCTCTTGCCTTTTTTTAATAGATTGACAAAGCACTACAATTTTAATAACAAGAGAATCTTCTAAAAGATTTAACATATTATTAAACCTATCTTTGTCATAAGTACCACTAATTACTATATTCCCTATCTCATCAATTGTGACACGATCATCAGCATCAAGCCAGGCATATACATCCTTCACACGTGGACTGTTAACCATCTCTTTCAACTTTCTAAACCTAGAATCACAACGAGCAATAAACTCTACAAAATCATTTTCTTTGATCGATCTATTAAAAACCTCCCACAAGTAAGATAAAGATAAAATATCATACTTTTCAAACATATCTTGCAATCTGGTTTTTACGCCTTCATCTGTTGTACCTTCAATAACTCTCAAAGCTTTACCTCTAGTCCTCAAAAAGCTCACAGTAGGTTTTATTATCTTTTCAATCGTAACATCAGCTCCTAATTCATTTAAACGATCATAAATATCATCAACAGTTAAGATTCTTTGCATATAAATAATTGCATTCCTTCCTATTCCAGATACTCCAAAATTATCTAACAATGCTTGAAGTCTTGGATCACTAATATTGTTCACATATGCTAGAGCCTCTTCGTCTCCTACTTCTGCATCTGTATTTGGTTCTGTTTCTTCTTCTGTTTTTGGCGCTGTTCTTTCATCTATTACTGTTACTGCATCTAGTTCTTTATCTGTTCCTGGCTTTACTCCTGATCCTATTACTGCACCTAGTTCTTTATCTGTTCTTGGATTTACTCCTGATCCTGTTACTGCACCTAGTTCTTTATCTGTTCTTGGATTTACTCCTGTTCTTGTATTTGTCCCTGCTCCTGATACTGGCTTTACTCCTGCTCTTGTATTTGCTCCTGCTTTGCTTCCTGAACCACAACTTATAACTAGCAATAACAGCAATATTAATATTAGTAATACACTGATATGTCTAATCTTTACCATTAAATCTCTCCTTTTTCAAATTAAATTTGAATATATTTTATATATATTATTATACAAATTTATAATAATACCATTATTATAATAATATAATGCTATATATCTATATATCCACCTTAATCTGCAAACATTGTGTTTATTTGTTTAATATTTTATATATATTTATCTATATATACAAAATAAAAGCCTTAAACGTACACGTTTAAGGCTTAAACTTTCTTTACCTACTATCTTTAATCTCAATAATCTTAATTTAAACTAATTCAAAGATTAACTAACACCACCTGCCGCACCACTTGCTTTGGCAGCTGCAGCGGCTCTTTCGACAGCTTTTTTGGCGTCGTCTTTAATCTTAGAAAATCTATTAGAATATTCAAAAGAAGAGAAAAGCTGAAGACACAATGCAAATAAAGATTTATTAAAAGCAGATCTTATATAAGAATTATACTTACCTTTAAGTGCATTAAATCTAGCTTGAAACACTTGCTTTTCTGCAACATCAGAAACACCGTCTATAGCTTTCAAAGCTTCCTTCTGCATTTTTTTAACCTCTCGATAATAATATAAAATACGAGCAACACGATAATCACCTAAGCTATTTAACACATTATTAAACCTATCCTTGTCATAAGTAACACTAATTACTATATTCCCTATCTCATCAATTTTAGCTTGCTCATCAGCATCAAGCCAGGCATATACATCCTTTACACGTGGATTTTTAACCATATCTTTAAAATTTCTAAATTTAGGTGTATAACGAGTAATAATCTCTGCAAAATCATTTTCTAGAAAGGTTAAGTGATCAGGACTGGGATGCCATGCAAAAGGAACTGCAATATCACAATTACTTAACATATTTTGCATTCTGTTTTTTACGCCTGCATCTGTTATACCTTTAATAACTTCCAAAGCTTTACCTCTAGACCTCAAAAGGCTCACAGTAGGCTTGATTATCTTTTCAATCACAACATCAGCTCCTAATTGATTTAAGCAATTATAAAACTTATCATCAAATTCACTTTTATAAGAAACTCTGAGGATTCCTTGTATATAACTAATTGCCTTCCTTCCTGCTTCAGATACTCCAAAATTATCTAACAATGCTTTAAGCTTTGGATCAGTAACCTTGTCCTCCAAATATGTTAGCTCCTCTTCATCTCCTACTTCTACATCTGTATTTGGTTCTGTTTCTTCTTCTGTTTTTGGCTCTGTTCTTTCATCTATTACTGTTACTGCATCTAGTTCTTTATCTGTTCCTGGCTTTACTCCTGATCCTGTTACTGAACCTAGTCCTGTTACTGGCTTTACTACTGTTCTTGTATTTGTTCCTGCTCCTAGTCCTGCTCCTGCTTTGCTTCCTGAATCACAACTTATAACTAGCAATAACAGCAATATTAATACTAGTAATACACTGAAACACTTTATTTTTACCATTAAATCTCTCCTTTTTCAAATTAAATTTGAATATATTTTATATATATTATTATACAAATTTATAATAATACCATTATTATAATATTATAATGCTATATATCTATATATCTATATATCCACCTTAATCTGCAAACATTATATTTATCTATATATACAAAATAAAAGCCTTAAACGTGTACGTTTAAGGCTTAAACTTTCTTTACTTACTATCTTTAATCTCAATAATCTTAATTTAAACTAATTCAAGGATTAACTACACCTCCTGCCGCACCACTTGCTTTGGCAGCTGCAGCGGCTCTTTCGACAGCTTTTTTGGCGTCGTCTTTAAGATAAGAAAATTCATTAAAATATTTAACAATTTTTATAAAATAAGCATAAATTTTATCTGAAGATTGATTAAAAGTATCTCTTATATCAGAATTATACTCATCTTTAAGCGTATTAAATGTAGCTTGAAAAGCTTGCTTTTCTGCATCATCAGAAACAGTAGCTATAGCATTCAAAGCTTCCTTCTGCTTAATTTTAACCTCTCGATAATAATATAAAATACGATCAACACGATAATAACCTAAACTATTTAACATACTATTAAACTTATCCTTGTCATAAGTAGCACTAACTACTATCTTCTCTATCTCATCAATCATGACACGCTCAACAGCATTAAACCATACATATACATCCTTCACACGTGGATTTTTAACCATCTCTTTAAATTTCCTAAATTTAGGTGCATAACGAGTAATAATCTCTGCAAACAGCTCTTCTCGAAAGATTAAGTTAGCACGATCGGGATTCCATGCTACAGAAACTACAATATCACAACTACTTAACATATCTTGCAATCTGGTTTTTACGCCTTCATCTGTTGTACCTTCAATAACTTCCAAAGCTTTACCTCTAGCCCTCAAAAGACTCACAGTAGGTTTTATTATCTTTTTAATCAAAAAATCAGCTCCTAATTTATTTAAGCAATTATAAAAATCATCATCAAATCCATTCTTATAATCAAGACTGAGGATTCCTTGTATATAACTAATTGCCTTCCTTCCTGCTTCAGATACTCCAAAATTATCTAACAATGCTTTAAGCTTTGAATCACTAATATCCTCCAAATATGCTAGCGCCTCTTCGTCTCCTACTTCTGCATCTGTATTTGGTTCTGTTCTTGTATTTGTCCCTGCTCCTGATACTGGCTTTACTCCTGCTCTTGTATTTGCTCCTGCTTTGCTTCCTGAACCACAACTTATAACTAGCAATAACAGCAATATTAATACTAGTAATACACTAATAGGTCTAATCTTTACCATTCAATATCTCCTTTTTCAAATTAAATTTGAATATATTTTATATATATTATTATACAAATTTATAATAATACCATTATTATAATAATATAATGCTATATATCTATATATCCACCTTAATCTGCAAACATTGTGTTTATTTGTTTAATATTTTATATATATTTATCTATATATACAAAATAAAAGCCTTAAACGTACACGTTTAAGGCTTAAACTTTATTTACCTACTATTTTTAATCTCAATAATCTTAATTTAAACTAATTCAAGAATTAACTACTACCACCTGCCGCACCACTTGCTTTGGCAGCTTGAGCGGTTACTTTTATACTATTAAATCTACCAAGATATACATCACGATTAATCAGAATTTGACGAGCCAATTCACCTACAGCTTGATTAAAAGCATCTCTTATATGAGAATCATACTCATCTTTAAGCCTCTTCAATCTATCTTTCAAATCTTGCTTTACTGCATCATCAGAAACAGTAGTTATAGCATTAAAAGCTTCCTTCTGCTTAATTTTAATATCTCGATAAATCTCTATAATTCTAACAATATAACCATCACCTAAATTATCTAACATATTATTAAACCTAACTTTGTCATAAGTAGCATTAATTACTATCTTCCCTATCTCATTAATTGTGGTACGCTCAACAGCATCAAGCCAGGCATATACATCCATCACACTTGGATTTTTAACCATTTCTTTAAACTTTCTAAATCTAGGTGCATAACGAGTAACAGTCTTTTCAAAGATATCTCTTTCAAGCAATAAGTTATTAAATTTTTCTCTTATATTAACTAAATCATCATACCTATTAAACACAAGTCGCAATCTGGTTTTTACACCTGCATCTGTTGTACCTTCAATAACTCTCAAAGCTTCACCTCTAGCCCTCAAAAGGCTCACAGTAGGCTTTATTATCTTTTTAATCGTAACATCAGCTCCTAATTCATTTAAGCGATTATAAAAAAAATTATCAACATCATCACCAGTGAGGTTTTCTCGTATATAACCAATTGCCTTCCTTCCTGCTTCAGATACTCCAAAATTATCTAACAATGCCAAAAGTCTTGGATCAGTAACCTTTTCCTCCAAATATGCTAGCTCCTCTTCAGCTTTTACTTCTACATCTGTTCTTAATCCTGTTCCTTCTTCTGTTCCTGTATTTGTTCCTGCTCCTGCTCTGTTTCCTGAACCACAACTTATAACTAGCAATAATAGAAATATTAATATTAGTAATAAACTGATATGTCTAATATTTAACATTCAATATCTCCTTTTTCAAATTAAATAAATTATATTATTATAATAAATATAATATACAAATATAATAACAGTATATACCTGTGATCTGCAATTATCTTATTTATTTAAATATATTTATCTATACATACAAATTAAAAGCCTTAAACGTGTACGTTTAAGGCTTAAACTTTCTTTACTTACTATCTTTAATCTCAATAATCTTAATTTAAACTAATTCAAGGATTAACTACACCTCCTGCCGCACCACTTGCTTTGGCAGCTTCGGCAGCTTTGGCTTCTTCGGCAGCTTTGGCAGCTGCGGCAGCTGCGGTAGCTTCGACAGTTCTGGCAGCTGCGGCAACTCTGGCAGCTTCGGCAGCTTCTGCGGCAGCTTTGGCTTCTTTGGCAGCTTCGGCAGCTTTGGCAGCTTCGGCAGCTGCGGCTTCTGCGGCAGTTATGGCAGCATCTTCGGCAGCTGCGGCAGCTCTGGATTCTTCGTCAGCTCTGGCAGCTTCTTTGGCAGCTCTGGCAGCTGAGGCAGCTGCGGCAGCTTCTTCGGCAGCATCGGCAGCTATGGCAGCTTCGAAAGCTATGGCAGCTTCGGCAGCTATGGCAGCTTCGACAGCTGCGGTAGCTTCGACAGTTCTGGCAGCTGCGGCAATTCTGGCAGCTTTGGCAGCTTCTTCGGCAGCTGCGGCAGCTTTGGCAGCTTCGGCAGCTATGGCAGCTTCGGCAGCTGCGGCTTCTGCGGCAGTTATGGCAGCATCTTCGGCAGCTGCGGCAGCTCTGGCTTCTTCGGCAACTCTGGCAGCTTCGGCAGCTGCAGCAGCTCTGGCTTCTTCGGCAACTCTGGCAGCTTCGGCAGCTGCGGCAGCTCTGGCTTCTTCGGCAACTCTGGCAGCTTCGGCAGCTGCGGCAGCTCTGGCTTCTTCGGCAACTCTGGCAGCTTCGGCAGCTGCGGCAGCTCTGGCTTCTTCGGCAACTCTGGCAGCTTCGGCAGCTGCGGCAGCTCTGGCTTCTTCGGCAACTCTGGCAGCTTCGGCAGCTTTGGCAGCTATGGCAGCTTCGATAGCTCTGAGAACTTCGTCAGCTTCCACATCGTCTTGAATACCAATAAAATCATCATGATATCTATTATTACCATCTATAATCTGAGAATACAATTCACCTGAAGCTTTATTAAAAGCATCTCTTATATGAGAATCATACTCACCTTGAAGCGTATTAAATCTAACTTGCAACCCTTGCTTTTCTGCATCATCAGGAACAGTATTTATAGAATTCTGAACTTCTCCTTGCTTAATTTTAATACCTCGATAAGCCTTTATAATTTCAATAATCTTAACATCACCTAAGCTATTTAACATATTATTAAACCTAGCTTTGTCATAAGTACCACTAATTACTATATTCCCTATCTCATTAACTGTAGCTTGCTCATCAGCATCAAGCCAGGCATATACATCCATCACACTTGGATTTGTAACTATCTCTTTAAATTTACTAAATTTAGGTACATAACGAGTAACAGATTCTACAAAAACATCTTCTCCAAATAATCTATTATAAAAGAAGTCATACCATATACTTTCAACTAAAGTATCATACCTATTTAACATATCTTGCAACCTGGATTTTATGCTTTCATTTGTTGGATCTTCCTTAACTTTTAAAGCTTCACCTCTAGATTTCAAAAGGCTTACAGTAGGATTTATTATCTTTTCAATCGTAACATCAGCTCCTAATGCATTTAAACGATCATAAACATCATCACTAGCACTGAATCTTCCTCGTATATAACCAATTGCCTTCTTTCCTGCTTTAGATACTCCAAAATTATCTAACAATGCCAAAAGTCTTGGATCAGTAACCTCCTCCTCCAAATATGCTAGCTCCTCTTCGTCTCCTACTTCTGTTTCTGTATTTGATTCTGTTCTTGTATTTGTTCCTGATCCTGCTCCTGCACCAAGACCTGCTCCTGCTCTGTTTCCTGAATCACAACTTATAAATAGCAATAATAACAATATTAATACTAGTAATAAACCGAAACACTTTATTTTTACCATTAAATCTCTCCTTTTTCAAATTAAACTTATTATATTATTATAATGAATATATTATACAAATATAATAACAGTATATACCTGTGATTTGCAAATATTTTGTTTATTTAAATATATTTATATTATTTACCTAATATATGCAAATTAAAAGCCTTAAACATGTACATTTAAGGCTTAAACTTTCTTTACCTACTATATTTAATATTAATTTAAAATAATTTAAGGATTAACTACCACTACCTGCCGCACCACGTGCTTTGTCAGATCTGGCAGCTCTGGCTTCTGCGGCAGCTATGGCAGCTCTGGCAGCTTCTTCGGCAGCTTTGGCAGCTCTGGCAGCTGCGGCAGCTCTGACAACTTCGGCAGCTGCGGCAACTCTGGCAGCTTCGGCAGCTTTGGCAGCTTTTTTGGCAGCTTCGGCTTCTTCGACAGCTTTGGCTTTTTTGGCAACTACGGCAGGCATGGTAACATATTTGGCAGTTCCGATAGCCATGAGAAAATCTGCGGCAGCGCTGGCAACTTCTTTGGCAGCTTTGGCAGCTTTGGCAGCTGCGGCTTTTTCGGCAGCATCTGCGGCAGCTGCGGCAGTTATGGCAGCTTCTTCGGCAGCTATGGCAGCTCTGGCAGCTTCGGCAGCTATGGCAGCTTCTTTGGCAGCTTTGGCAGCTGCGGCAGCTCTCAAATTGTTTTGAATACCAATAAAGTCATCATGATATCTATTATTACCATCTATAATCTGAGAATACAATTCACCTGAAGCTTTATTAAAAGCATCTCTTATATGAGAATCATACTCACCTTGAAGCGTATTAAATCTAACTTGCAACCCTTGCTTTTCTGCATCATCAGGAACAGTATTTATAGAATTCTGAACTTCTCCTTGCTTAATTTTAATACCTCGATAAGCCTTTATAATTTCAATAATCTTAACATCACCTAAGCTATTTAACATATTATTAAACCTATCTTTGTCATAAGTACCACTAATTACTATATTCTCTATCTCATTAACTGTAGCTTGCTCATCAGCATCAAGCCAGGCATATACATCCATCACACTTGGATTTGTAACTATCTCTTTAAATTTACTAAATTTAGGTACATAACGAGTAACAAATTCTACAAAAACATCTTCTCCAATCAATTTATTATAAAAAAAGTTATACCATACACTTTCAACTAAAGTATCATACCTATTCAACATATCTTGCAACCTGGATTTTATGCTTTCATTTGTTGTACCTTTCATAACTCTTAAAGCTTCACCTCTAGCTTTCAAAAGGCTTACAGTAGGATTTATTATCTTTTCAATCGTAACATCAGCTCCTAATGCATTTAAACGATCATAAACATCATCACTAGCACTGAATCTTCCTCGTATATAACCAATTGCCTTCTTTCCTGCTTTAGATACTCCAAAATTATCTAACAATGCCAAAAGTCTTGGATCAGTAACCTCCTCCTCCAAATATGCTAGCTCATCTTCATCTTCATCTTCATTTTCATCTTTTAATTCTGTCCCTCCTCCTGCACCAAGACCTGCTCCTGCTCTGTTTCCTGAATCACAACTTATAACTAGCAATAATAACAATATTAATACTAGTAATAAACCGAAACACTTTATTTTTACCATTCAATATCTCCTTTTTCAAATTAAACTTATTATATTATTATAATGAATATATTATACAAATATAATAACAGTATATACCTGTGATCTGCAAATATTTTGTTTATTTAAATATATTTATATTATTTATACATATTTTACCTAATATATACAAATTAAAAGCCTTAAATATACACGTTTAAGGCTTTACTTTCTTTACTTACTATCTTTAATATTACTTTAAACTAATTTAAGGATTAACTACCACTACCTGTCGCACCACGTGCTTTGTCAGATCTGGCAACTTGAGCGGCTTTTTGAATAGCATTAAAGGCTTCACGATATTTCTTACCATCAGTCATAATTTGCAAATACAAGCCATATCGACCTTGATTAAAAGATTTTCTTATATGAAAATCATAATCACCTTTGAGTTTATCAAAACGATTCTGCAATACTTGCCTTACTGCTTCATTACGAACAATAGCTATAGCTTTCAAAGCTTCCTCCTGCCTTTTTTGAATAGATTGATAAGCCACTACAATTTTAATAACAAGATAATCGCCTGAATTATTTAACACCTTATTAAATATAGATCTGTAATAAGTACCACTAATTACCATATTCCCTAGCTCATCAATTGTAGCACGATCATCAGCATCAAACCATTCATATACATCCATCACACGTGGATTGTTAACCATCTCTTTCAACTTTCTAAACCTAAAAATACAACGAGTAATAAACTCTAAAAAATCATTTTCTTCGATTAGTCTACCAAAAAACTCCCACAAGTAAAGTGCAGATAAACGATCACACTTTTCAAACATATCTTGCAATCTGGATTTTATGCTTTCATTTGTTGGATCTTCAATACCTTTTAAAGCTGCACCTCTAGCCTTCAAAAGACTCACAGTAGGATTTATTATATTTTTAATCGTAATATCAGCTCCTAATTCATTTAAACGATCATAAACATCATCATTATTGATTTTTTCTATATTATCGACTTTTCCTAGTATATAACCAATTGCCTTCCTTCCTTCTCCAGATACCCCAAACTTATCTAATAATGCTATAAAACTTGGATCAATAAACTCATCATCTAAATATGCTAGCTCATCTTCATCTCCTACTTCTTCTTCTGGTCCTGTTCCTTCTTCTGTGCCTGCCCCTGTATTTGTTCCTTCTCCTGTTTTGATTTCTGAACCACAACTTATAACTAGCAATAACAAAAATATTAATACTAGTAATAAACTGAAACACTTTATATCTACCATTAAATCTCTCCTTTTTCAAAAAAATTTTATTATATTATTATAATGAATATAATATATAAACATAATAACAGCATACAATTATGATCTGCAATTATTTTGTTTATTTAAATAAATTTATATATTTTATCTAATTATCTATTATAGATACAAACTAAAAGCCTTAAACGTACACGTTTAAGGCTTAAACTTTTTTATTTACTTACTATCTTTAATAGTATCTTTAATATTAATAATCTTCATTTAAACTAATTTAAGAATTAACTACCACCACCTGCCGCACCATGTGCTTTGGCAGCTTCAGCGTTGCTTTTAATAACATCAAAGCCCCTACGATATTTATTACTATCATTTGTAAGCTGAAAAGACAATTCACCTGAAGATTTATTAAAAGCATCTCTTATATGAGAATTATACTCACCTTTAAGCCTATCAAATCTAGCTTGCAAGTCTTGACTTACTGCAATATCAGAAACCGCATCTATAGCTTTCAAAGCTTCCTCCTGCTTAATTTTAATACCTCGATAAATCTCTATAATTCTAACAATACGATAATCATCTAAACTATTTAAAACATTATTAAACTTATCCTTGTCATAAGTATCACTAATTACTACCTTCTCAATCTCATCAATTGTAATACGATCAGCATCATCAAGCCAGGCATATACATCCATCACACGTGGACTTTTAACCATCTCTTTAAACTTTCTAAATTTAGAAGCATAACGAGTAACAGCATTTGCAAAACTATCTTCTGAACCAACGACGTAAATAAATTTTCCTCTTATATCAACTAAATTATCATACCTATTAAACACATCTTGCAATCTGCCTTTTACGCCTTCATTTGTTGGATCTTGAATAACTCTCAAAGCCTCACCTCTAGCCTTCAAAAGGCTCACAGTAGGATTTATTATCTTTTCAATCACAACATCAGCTTCTAATTTATTTAAACGATCATAAACAATATCACCAATGAGGCCTCCTCGTATGTAAATAACTGCCTTCCTTCCTGATCTAGATACCCCAAACTTATCTAACAATGCTTTAAGCTTTGGATCAATAATATCATCCAAATATGCTAGTTCCTCTTCATCTCCTACTGTCTCTGTTATTACCTCTGCTCCTGTATTTGTTCTCGCTTTGATTCCTAAATCACAACTTATAAATAGCAATAATAGCAAGATTAATATTAGTAATAAACTGAAACATTTTATCTTTAACATTTAATATCTCCTTTTTCAAATTAAAACTTTTTAATATACCATTATATTGCTATATATCTATATATCCATCTTGATCTGCAATTATTTTATTTATTTCTTTAAATAAATTTGTTTAATTTATATATTTTATCTAATTATCTATTATAGATACAAACTAAAAGCCTTAAACGTACACGTTGAAGGCTTAAACTTTTTTACTTACTATTTTCAATATCAATAATCTTAATTTAAACTAATTTAAGGATTAACTACCAACACCTGTCGTACCAATTACCTAGAAACTATCTTCGGTCTCTAATCTAATACCATAAAAGTCAGCATAATAGCCATTATAATAATGATTAATAGCATAATACAATTCATTAAGAGGTAGAGCAAAAGCATATCTTATATGAGAATAATATCTTACTTCGAATTCATTAAACTCACCCCTCAATCTTTGCTTCTTTGCATCATCAGAAACACCTTTTATAGCTTCATCAGCTGCTTTCTGCTCAATTGAAACCTTTTTACAAGCCAGTATAATGTTAAAAATATCAAAATCACCTATACTATTTAACATATTATTAAACCTAGCTTTGTCATAAGTACCACCACCAATTACTATCTGCTCTATCTCATCAATTATGGCACGCTCATCAGCATCAAGCCAGGCATATACATCCATCACACGTGGATTTTTAATCATCTCTTTAAACTTGCTAAACTTAGAAGCACAACTAGTAACAGTATCTACCACACGATCTATTAAACCGATATTATCAACAAAGTAATGCTTAAATGCTCTTTTAACTAAAGCATCATACCTATCACACACATCTTGCAATCTGGATTTTATGCTTTCATTTGTTGGATCTTCCTTAACTTTTAAAGCTTCATCTCTAGCACTCAAAAGGCTCACAGTAGGATTTATTATTTTTTCAATCATAACATCAGCTTTTAATTTATTTAAGCGATTATACAACTTATCCTCAATATTATCAGACTTATCAATGAGTATTTTTCGTATATAACCAATTGCCTTCTTTCCTTCTATAGATCCATTAAGATCATCTAACATTGCTTTAAGCCTTGGAGCTTTAATGCCATAATCCTCTCCTCCTGCGCCTCCTGCACCTCCTGATCCTCCTGCACCTCCTGCTCCTCCTGCTCCTCCTGCACCTAATCCTGCTTCTTCTGCACCTCCTGATCCTCCTGCACCTCCTGCACCTCCTGATCCTCCTGCACCTAGTCCTGCACCTCCTGCACCTAGTCCTGCTTCTTCTGCACCTAATCCTGCGCCTCCTGCACCTAATCCTGCTTCTCCTGCACCTCCTGATCCTCCTGCACCTAGTCCTGCTTCTTCTGCACCTCCTGATCCTCCTGCACCTAGTCCTGCACCTCCTGGCTTTACTACTCCTCCTGGATTTACTGCTCCTCCTGGATTTACTACTCCTCCTGGATTTACTACTGTTCTTGTATTTGTTCCTGCTCCTCCTGGATTTACTGCTCTTCCTGGCTTTACTACTCCTCCTGGATTTACTACTGTTCTTGTATTTGTTCCTGCTCCTAGGCCTGCTCCTGCCTTGCTTCCTGAATCACAACTTATAACTAGCAATAATAAAAATATTAATACTAAAAACAAACTGAAATAGTTTAACTTAATCACCCAATATCTCCTTTTTCAAATTAAATTTAAAATTTGAATATATTTTAATACACCATTATATAAATTTATAATAATATAAAAATAGTATTATTATATTATTATAATGCTATATATCTATATATCCATCTTGGTCTGCAAATATTTTCTTCATTTGTATAAAGTATGTATATTAGATAAATATATTCATACAAACTAAAAGCCTTAAATGTGTACGTTTAAGGCTTAAGCTTTTTTATTTACTTACTATTTTTAATCTTAATAACATTAATTTAAACTAATTTAAGGATTAACCACCGCGTTCATTAATCCTTATCTTATCTTATTTACTCTAATGCTTAGAGCTTCGTTTCGAATAGCAATATACTCATCAGCATAATTACTATTTTTAAAGGCATCATACACATTATTCTCAGATCCTGCATAAGGGAAAAATAAATACATTAAATGAATTCTATAACCATCCTGGTGCTTGTTAAAACGTCTAAATAAGCTTTGTTTCATCTGACCTTCCATAGCAGTAATTAGAGACCTTCGAGTATTTTCTTCTTCTTTCAAAACATTTTTATGTATCCTTACAATTTCCTCAGACCTAGCAACACCCATCCTACCCAACAAGAGCTCAAATTCATGAATATTATAAATCTTAAAAGGCTTCTTAGGATCAAGCACAATGCCCATAGGAGGATTAATTAGTACATTTCGTATAAAATCAAGGTGTTTCTTATCATCAATAGATAACTTTGCATATAAAGTCTCATAATTTAAAATGTATTGAGCATCCTCTATTTCCTCAAGAAGATCATCAATACAATCATCTTTCATAATTTCATTATAAACATAATTAGGATTATCACGATTAAATAACTCTTTTAAATGCAATGCATAATCACTTTTATAATTTAATTCCGATTGAAAAACTCTCTTTACTTCATCATTTCTATTAAAACTATCAATTAGTGCTTGGATTTTTGATATAATTGGGGGCCTTTTTTTACAATCTTTTAAATGATTTTTTATAATTTCCTTAACCTTATCAGAACCTAATGCATTTAATAAATTACTAAATTCAAGATTAGTGTAAGTCCTTAAAAATTCGTTACCAATCTTAGGATCAGTTACTATACTTCTTATATATGCAATTATTTGTTTCTCTCCATCCAATAGCTGCAATTTGTCTAGCAATTTATTGAACTCAGCATCTAAAACAAATCTACGATTTATTCCTAATTGTGTTAAAGCCTCATCGTTTGTTCCACCTCTTTTTTGAAATGAAAAATTACGACAACTCACCACTAGCAATGATAATATTATTATTAATACTAATAATGAACTGAGACATTTTATCCTTATCATTTAATATCTCCTTTTTAAAATTAAACTTATTGTATTATTGTATAAATTTATTGTTATAATTGTTTTAATATAAAACCATTATAACAATATATCACTGCAATCTTCAAGCATTATTGTCTATATATTCATACTCAACATTTATACATGTATTTAAATGTTTACCTACCAATATTTATCCCTTATTCACCTCTAATTTACCTGTATATAATTTACCTACATAAATTAAAAACTTTCGATGTTGAAAATTTAATTACTATCTTTAAGTACCCTTGCTTAAATACTAACTATGGTACTAATTACTTCATTAAATGTCTTTTTCGCTTGAAATGTATTCAGCAGCGTTTTTAATCTCAAGATACTTATTAGCATAATCACTTTTTATGACATTATTATAAACATTATCAGCTTTAAGATCATGGTAGAGACTTTTTAAGTGCAATGGGTAACCATTCACATGACTATTAAAATCAATCTGCAATTTTTCTTTTCTTTCACCTTGATTTAATTTATTCAAAGCCAAACTAGCTTCGTTTTGAGCTTGAAGAATATTTAAATGAACGTTTATTATTTCCCTAATCTTAGCTGCACCTAAACTACCTAACAAATAAGCAAATTTAACATTATTATAAGCTCTATAACCCTCTGATCTACCAATCTTCACATCAATTAATATATTTTTTATATTTGTAATTACCTCTTTATCATATTCTGAGAGCTTTTCATAAAACTTTTCAAACTCTACAAAAATTTTAGCATTATTTATAACATTGGTTAAAAGAGTGTTTAATTCACTAAAATAACGATTCTTAATAAAGTTACGATATATATTCTCAAATGTAGAATCATTAAATAACTCTTTTAAATGCAATTGATAAGAATCAATTCGATGTGCCACAGAAACAGCATATAACAATCCCTCTTTGAATTTTTCTGTTTTAATCTTCTCTATAGCTTCATAAGCCTCATTTTCTGCACTAATAACCTGGTTATAAGTTTTTATAATTTCCTCAACCTTAGAAAGACCAAGCCCATTTAATAAGTTATCAAAATCAGAACTAGTATATATCTTTAAACCTCTATCCTCACCAACCAAAGAAGACATTGCTATAGATTTCATATAATCAATTGCTTTTTTTTGCTCAACAGATAACCATACATACACACCTTTAGGCCCAAGCTCTATAGCACGGTGTCTAATATCGTCAAACTTATCAGCATAATTACTACCCACAATCTTAAGATACACATCATTAGACATAGATTCATTAAATGCCTCTTTTAAATGCAGTTCATACTCATTATTCTTAGTATCAAAGCTATCCTGTAATTGCTGTTTTACTGTATCTTCATTAAGATTTAAAATAGCACTGGTAGCTCTCTCTTGAGCTTGAAAAATTTTGGAATTAACTTTAATTATTTCCTTTACCCTACTAGCACCCAAACTATTTAACATATTATAAAACTCATGATCACTATAGGTTTTATAATCCTCATCCCAACCAATCACAGGACTAGATACCACACTTCGAATATATGTAATTACCTGTCTCTCTGTATCAAGTATCTGAAACTCATCCAACAGATTATTAAGACTAAAATTTAAATTGCTATCTACTACACCAAAATCATTTCTCATCCTAACACTTCTTCTCAATCCTCTTAATGGCCGCGTTATAGCCACGATATTTTCAATTACAGGATTCATTTTAGATCCTACATCACAACTCATTACTAATATTATTAATAATAGTTTTACTATTAATATTAGTAACATACTCAAATGTCTTATTTTTAACATATAAATATTTCCTTCTTCAAAACTAAACTTAACATAATTATTAAATGAAACAAATTACAAGATGATTGTATAATTAAATGAAATAAATTGTAAAATAATTATTTTATTACAATGTAATAACATTATATTACCATAATATCACAATCTTTAAGCATTAATACTCACCATATTTATATATATAAATTAAAAGCCCTAAACATTTTAAATTTAAGGCTTAAAACTTTTTAAAACTTTTCTTAATTACTCTGGTCAAGAAATCTCTAAGAACTCATTTAATTAGTACTAATTACTACTTACAGTACTATCTGCTGTATTTGATGGAATGAGTCTAATAGAATCCTGAATCCTAAGAAATCCATCAGAATATTTCTCATGTACAACATTATTATAAACCGTATCACTACTTAAGCTATTAAATAACCCTTTCAAATGCAACGCATATCCATTTTTATGTGCATTAAATCTATTTTGCAAGTTTTGTTTTGCTGTCCCTGCAGAAACAGCATTTATAGCCTTTAACACTATCTCCTGAATGGCTTTACCCCTTAAATAAGCTGTTATCATTCCCCCAGTCTTAGAATCACCTAAGTCATTTAACAAATTATTAACCTCAGAATCAGTATAAGTCCTGTAACCTTCAGCACGACCAAGATTAGGATCAGTTACTATACCTTGTATTTCATCAATTACGCCTTTTCCCTCATCAGAAAGCCATGTGTATACATCTAAAACCCGTGGATCTTCGACTTTATTTTTCAAATCTTTATAAATATTAATATAAAAATTATTTACAAAACGATGATATATAATATCCGCCACAGATGCACCAAAAGCCCCTTTTACACTAAGTAAATACTCACTGTTACTATCAGCAAGTCTAGTGTTCAATGCTTGTTTTACCTTCTCTTCAGTTAGACCTGCAATAGCTGCCTCAATTTCCTCTCGGATTTTAAAGATATCTAAATTAAATTTTATCATTTCCCGAATCTTAGCATCACCTAAGCTATTTAACAAAGCATAAAACTCAGGAACAGTATAAGTCTTGTAATCGCTAACATTACCAATGTTAGCATCAGTTACTATCCCTCGCATAAAATCAACTACGGACTTTTCCCGAGATGGAAGCCCTTCATATAAATCAAAGCCACCCATAACTTGCATAGCTTTTTCTTTAATCGCAACAAATTCAGAAACATAATTATCACTTATAACCCTACCATACACAGTATCAGCAATTGAGTCACTAAATAACCTTTTTAAATGCAACGGATACTCTTTCTGTTTATCATCATATCTAGCTTGCAATCTTCGTTTTATATCCTCGTCCTTTACATTGTTAATAATGTCAAAAACTTCTCTCTGAATCTCCTGAACACTTAAATAAGCTTTTATCATTTCATTAACCTTAACATCACCTAAACTATTTAACAAATTATTAAACTCATCCCTACTATACGTCTTGTAATCTTGAACAAGACTAGCATCAGTTACTATATTTTGTATCTCATCAATTGCAACCCTTTCCTGAACTGAAAATAGTTCATATACATCCCCATTCTTTATAATTCGTGTAGCCTCAGCTTTAATCGCAGTAAATTCATTAACATATTTATCACCTATAACATTTCTATACACAGCATTAAAATCAGATTCATTAAATAACCCTTTTAAATGCAATGGATACTCATTTTTCTTACTATCAAACCTAACTTGCAAACTTTGTCTTTCTTTGGGTTTATGAACATTATTTATAGCCTCAAGAGCTTCTTTTTGGGTTTTAACAAGCTCTAAATCTGCTTTGATAATTTCCCAAATCTTAGCAGCACCTAAGTCATTTAACAAAGTATAAAGCTCAGAATTAGTATAACTCCTGTAACTTTCAATACTACCAATACCAGCATCAGTTACCACATCTTTAATCCTAATAATTGATCTCTTGCCCGCCTCAGATACTCCAAAAGTGTTTAGAAGATTATCAAGCTCGGCACTTAAACTCCCTGCATCATGTCCTTTGGGGTCTTCTACATTTTCTTCTATAGTCGAGGGTCCCCCAACCGCAACAGCCTCTTGTGAACCTTTGTTATTACAACTCATTACTAGCAATAATAACAATATTAATACTAGTAACGAAATACGATATCTTACCTTTAACATATAAACATCTCCTTTTTTCAAATTCTATATAAAATATATTTTTATATAGAATACATTATTATAATATATATTATATTGTATTATAATTACTACAATATAATAAGACCTAAAGTATCTAAAGCATTAATACCCACGTATTTATTAAACACTAATTACTTCTTTTGTATAACGGCTGAAACATCATTTTTAATGGTTATAAAAATTCGAATAATCATTATTGATCATAATGTCATTGCATATACTCGTAATTTACGAATAAAATAATATATTATGACTTATACACATTTTTTCTATGCATATAATAGTATCTAATATATGCATTTATATGTATAATGAAATTAATCAACAATTAACTCTAAAGTAAAGGAGAATATTTTGCAAACAAACGTGTTTATTAAAACTATATTAATTATATGGATAGGCTTAAGTCTGAGTGATTGTACTCTAAATCCCAAAAGAAATCAAAATTATTCAGAATTAGTTTTGAAAAGAAATATATCTGATAATTTAAATCTAACCAACTTAAATCTTAAAGACCATACAAAAAAGTTTAAACAAACCACCCCAAAACATGAATTATTTGATGATTTAGTAATCTTTAAAGGCGATGATAGCAAGAGAAACGATTATTATTTCGAGTTCTATATTAAAGAATATGACGTTAATTTCGATCTCTTTATGTATCATAAATTTTATCGTATAACAGAATATAACTCGATTCACCCAGGAAATGAACAATCTGGAAAACTAAAAAAAATCAAACTATTCTTTCCCAATTACGCATTTAACAATAATCTCAAAGATTTTTCCGAAGTTGAAGAATACAAGCTAAACTCTATCGATCTATGCTTAAGTTTTGAAAATCCAGAGGGTAAAACTATAGACATAGCTTTTTCAGGAATTAGAAATGACATAATGGCATTTTCAAAAGCACTAAATAAAGACGCAGATAAAGTACCACAAAGTTTTTCATTCATATTCTTCATAGATAACAAATCTGAATCAGATAAGGGTTATTACTTCTACAAAACAAAAATAGGTAAAAACTCAAAAGAATTCATAAATGATCATAGCACTCGTCAACACAGAGACGAAATCTTTAAGCTTATAAACATAAAAGGAATAAATAAACTCAAAAAAATTGTTGATCAATTTTCAACCTCAACCGAAATAAAAAAATTCATTACAAGTAAAAGATTTAACCAACGTAAAATTAAAACAAATTAAAAAATCTAAGCTTTTTCAATTAATCAAACAGACAAATACTTAAATAGTGTTTGTCTGTTAAAATTATAAAATAACAATTAATTCCCAAACTAAAGACCTTAGAGATAATTTATCTAAAACTTAAAATTAAAGAACAAAAAATTTAGAATCAAAACCCTAGACTTTCAAAATACATTCTGATAATATTTAAATTATACTAAGTATCAAAATATACTTGGTATAATTTCAAGATAAAGGATAAAAGATGAAAAAATACATATTCATATTTCTGATATTAATTGGAATGCTTTCATGTGAGTCTTTAGATGAAGATACTGAAGAACAACCTAATTATTATAAAGACGGATACAATCAAGAAAACAAATGGTAAAAATTTGCACAAGAAAGCAAAAACAAAATTTTATAAGCTTTAATAACTCCTAAAAAAAAGATATACAATCTTTCTTAAAACAGGTGTTGCTCTTAAAAGCTTTACACATCAATATCGCCACCAAAATATGGTGGCAATTTTTATTTTTAAGATAAAATATTTAGTGCTCATAATACTTTAAAAAATTAAATATTTAAAAAAAATATTCATTTTTTATACTTTTATTATTGCAGATTATTAATTAAATATGTATAATATGGACATGTAATAGGAAGACGATTATAAGGTTAAAGTGTCGTAAAGTGTATAAAACAATATTATCTTCATTTATTCTCTTAAGATTCTCATGTGGTACTTTTTTAAAAGATAGGTACCATGGGGAATCTGAATTTAAAAATATAGAAAACACAAAAGATAAATCTATATCAAAAGAAAAGGGATAGCTTCACATCCAAAAATAATCTGTTCTAACTTAAAATTTAAAGTAATGAAAATGGAATTTTATTTAAAAATACCAACGAATCTCATTTTTATATTCTTCTCACCTTGGAGACTCTTTAAAACTAAAGAGTCTCTTTTTTTAAGATAAATCAATTTTTTCGTAAAATAAAACAATCTAATTGTTCACATATGCTCACAAATAATTCATACTGTAAAATATTACGCTTCCCAAAAAAATATAGCCACACAGTAACTAGTTAAGAAGTTCTTTAAGCAGTACAAACTCATAAAACTACTTAAGAATTAATCAGTATAATTTAAACTAATTAAATTATAAAAACACAATATTATAAATATAATAAAAAAATATTGACTTTTAAATTAAAATTAATTTAAAATTATACAAAAGCAAATAAATATTTCAAAACTATACGAAAAAGATAATACTATAAGACTCGATTGCCATTGGGTCTTTCTTTTTATCTTAAACTCACAGATCTAAAATTAAACTATTTCAGATATTTGTCAAAAATAATATAAATTATGTATTATTTTTGCTAAATATGCTATAATTAAGTTCTTAAGGCAATTAAAAATGGATATTAAAATAGATAATGAATTTAATATATTTTTTGACAATGATTTAAAAATAGTAGATGGGCTTGATGAACAAAAGCAAAAATTATTATTATACCTAAAAACACCCATTGGTAGTCTTTATAATAAAAACTACGGTCTTAACTTCACTTTTTTTTTAAAACTCTTAAAGACACAAAAAGAGGAAGATATTAAAACTTTTTTTGCAAATACTTTAAGAAGTCTCAATATTGACATATTAAATATCAGAACAAAAAAAGAAAATCAAAAAATAACATTACAATTTTTCCTAGCAGGGGATACGCTAAGTATGGAATATAATATATGAAAATAATATTTGATGAAGAACTTGGGGTTCTTACAAAATCAATAGAAGAGATACAAAATATAAAAAAAGATATACTTAAACAAGAATATAATATTTCAATAAAAGAAAATTCAATATTTGACATAATAAACTACCCAAGTTCTGCAATCGATATGGAGATAATTAAAGTTGCAAATGAACTATTTGCAACACTTAAAGAAGGAGGAGAATACTTTAAAAGTTTACAAGAATCCTTAAGCATACCCAAAAGTTCAACTTATGAAGCAATAAAACAAGCACTACTAGCAATTCCACATGTAGAATATGCAAATATCATAAGTTCATCAGGAACAATTGCGATTCACATAATATTTAAAGCTGAGTACAGAAAAAATCAAATCATTGATAATGAAACACAGATGAATATTTGGCAAGCAATATATTATACTGCTCCAAGTGGCACAGCATTTCAAGGACAAATAGAACTTGAGTTTTTAAACAAAAATGGGCAAAAAAAAGCATATAAGTTTAGCTTAGGAATAATTAAATACGCATATTTAAAAGTATTATACAAAACCGAAACAGAGGCAATGTATAAGGAAGTAGCTGGACAAATAAAAGAAATTTACAAAAAAATCATAAAAGACAAATATAAAGATATGGGCATTTCATTAAGGCACCAAGATTTCTTAAGTCCTGTAAGCATAATTAAAGGAATTAAAAGCATGCGCATTGGTGTTTGCATAAAAGAAAACTTAGAGACTAAAATAACAGACATTGAAGAATCTGAGTTTAATTTCAATACCGATGTTGAAATTAAAGAAAATGAACTGATATCTCTTGATGAAAATTTAAGACTCATAATTGATAGAGAATAAGGTAATGAAAACAATACCACAATTTTTACAAAATACACAAATTGCAAAGATCATACAAAGCGAACTTAACTTCAAAAAACAGCTATTAGCGGAGCTTAAAGAACTACTTAAAAATTTTGATACAATTAATGTAGAAGGAAGCATCAATTCAAGATACATTGCATTGATGATGCTATCACTATTTAATGCATTTCACTTAAAAAAAGGACTTAAAAAAGACCTAATCAATTCTCTTAAAGCATTAATATTTGCAATAAAATCAATAGGCACAGATGAGAGTTTTCATTTACTCTTCAAGGCCTTTTTGCACGCAAGAGTTGAAGTAACTGTCAATCCAAACACACCCGGAGAGATTATTATCAAATTAATTGACAATATTAGGTCACCTATTAAATTTAAAATAGCTGGCAAAATTAATGGAAAATTAAAAATTATTATAGTTAAACACAAAGGAAAATTTAAAAAACTTGCATCTAACTATATTCCAAAGGACTTTAAAAACTCAATATATGGTTTTATAAAATCCCTAATTCCTGCTGGAAGGACTATTAAAATTTTTGATACTTATGATGAAGAAATAAAATAAAATTCACATATTATATTGTTTTAAACAAATAAGGAGGTTATATGACCTATGAAAATGAAGAAACAGAAGAAATAATACAAATAAAAGATTTTAACAGAAAAATCAAAGTCAATGAAAACGACCTATTTCCTATTGACGATATTGTTGAAGAAACTTATGCAATTACATACAAAAACTTACTTGAGCAAATAAAAAAAGATACATTTTACGGAGGATTTGAATATTTCAAAAAGGTCATAAGAGAAATAATATCTAAAGAGCTGATTGAATACGAATCTCACATAGAGAAAATGTATTTAAAGATAATCTCTAAGCTAATAGGACTTCAAACAGAACCAAATAGTATTGAATTTAATGATCTCCTTAACAAACTTAAGGAAACATTAATTGAAAATTTAAAGATATCTGGAAATAATATAAAAGCAAGCAGAATATCAACCTATAATCCAAACAAACGAGATTTTGAGTTAGTTGAATTTCAAACCTTAATTGAGAATTTAAAAGAAATTTTTACAGAAACCACCAATTTAGAAAAACTTAAAGAATATGCAACACAGACTTTTGCCAGAATAGATGATTTCCAAAGAGTAAATAATTCAATAGGTCAGATCTATGTAAAGAAGAATAATCTTCACAGAGAATTAAACTTTGCAGCACAATTAATAGGCTCAAATAATTCCGAAGATAAAGAAATAGAATTTATTGTATTCAGTAGAAACAGAGGTGCATTAAAAAGATTAATAACATACCAGCATTTACAAGGAACGCCTGAAGATTTTAAATATTGGGGAGTATCAGCCACAAGTGATACTTTTTATTCTTATAACGAATTCGCTGAAAAGTCATTAAATATAGACATTCCGGGTGAAAAAGTAGAATTAAGATTTCCAAGAAGCTTGAAAGATAAAGCCATATACCTTAACATAACCCTTGAGATCAAAAGTGCTACAAATACTAATAATAATATGACAAAAAGTATCAACCTTAAATTTTCAGAAAATAATACATCACAACATACAATTTTATATTTCTACAGTGGAAAACAACACAATATAACACTACCACTGCTTAAAGGATGGTATAAATTAGAATATGCCTTGTTAAACAATAATTCAACTCAAGATGTTCCATATCTTACTAAAATGTAGTTTTGAACATTTAATTTTTGTTAAATTTATGTTAATATATCAATATAACAAAATTGAGTGGTTTATCTTTCAAATACAGAATAATACATCTAACACACATTTAAAATGGAGGACAATATGAATACGGTCTTTGAATTCTTATCAAATATTGCCGAGACAAAACTTATAATCCTTGGGGGCTTTGTATTACTCATACTAATACCTTTAACGCTACTATTAAGACCTGTCATGAACGAAATAATTAAGATAATTAAGCATTTTCTTGACAAAAAAAAATAAAATTAAAAATTTAAGGAATAATTTATGTTAAACAAAAATAACACCAATTTAGGAATAATTTTCCTTCAAAATCTAATGGAATTTCTTGGATATAGTGATACCCCAAATGACCAAATTTTTGAGATAGGCATAAAAAAGGCCATCGATATTTACAAATATATGAATACTCTTTACTTAAATTCACTGCAAAAAATGGAAGCTCAAGAATGCAAACAAATAATTCTTGAACTTGAAACCATACTTAATAAGATTATGAGACTTACTGATGCAATCAACACTGATGCTGATCCTGCTTTAATTGAAGAATTACGACTTGAACGTAATAATCTTATGTCAACTAAGGCCCAATTACTCAAAGAAGAACTAGAGCAGGACATAAAAGAACATAAGAGAGTAGACAAAAAAGGAGGTAAAAAGTGAACAAAAAACTAATTCTAAACCTAATGATTTTATTGCAATTCATTATCTTTAGTATGATATTTAGTTGCACTTCCATAGCTACATTACCAGAAGAGCCTAAAACACCTACCGAGCTCACACTTAAAAAGTTAAGCATATATGAAGCAAAGCTTGCAGGTTATGCACTGTATCTAGAAACATTTTTAACTCGCACTAAGCAAAAATTTAGGGATCAAAATTTTCCAACATTTAAGTTATTAGATGCCACTGTTTTAAGAGCAGACCACACATTAGAAGCAATTCAAGAAAACATAAAACACTTACAACATTACATAAACAATACAAAACCCATAGCTTTTGCCGTATACAAAAAATATAGTAAATTAAAAAAGTGAATTTAAAAGTAAGTAAAATTAAAAAACAATTAAAATCTTTATTCTTTTATAAAAAAGTCCCAAATAGGGGCTTTTTTTTAAGTCTTTAAGTTTTTTTTAAGTTTTTAAGTACGTAAGGATAAGAAAAAATACATAAATATGTTTAGTAAAAATTCAACAAAAATAAAGAACACTATAAGGTTAAAGAGAATTAACATGACTTGCCCTTAACAAGGCTCGTCCATTTCTAATTAATTTTAAATAAATATTATTAGTACTTTTTTGTTCTTAATATAAGTTGTTTATCTTATGATATAGCAAAAACATAACTTTGTAAAGTATTTTACAAATAAATAAAACAAATGAAAAAACAAAACTAATATTTAACACTATAAAAAATAAATATTAATTTATTTTCATATTTGCTAAAACAAGTATTTACTTTTAAGATAAATTGTATTATTAATTAACTTAAGATTTATAAATACTTATATTAGGAGTAAACAGTGAAGATCAAAAGTATAAAGGGTAAAACCAATAGATATCAATACAACTTGATTGTACTCATATCAACACTTAATTTCATGAACTTAAAACTCAATCAATACACACAAAAAAATATTTTATATTTTTTCAATGGCAACTTAAAGAGAAACGATCAAAAAACAGTCAAGATTAAAACATTACAGAATTATTTATACGCACTTGAGAAAAAGTTTAAAATCACACGCAACTACTGCAAACATTTAGGCAAACAATGCGGAAGTGAAGTTTATTATACTCTACAATACTCAAAGAAAGAATGTCATGCCAAGATAAACTCACATTTCAGGGACATAAAGGAAGAGAAGATAAACAGGTTTAAAGAAAGGGTGGCTAACTACGAAAAAGAAAATGGGAGTCTAAAATGGGAGTGTATTAATAGTAATAATAATAATAAGAGTGAACAAGACATACTGATTAAATACATAAGTAAATGCAATTTCAAGATTGATCTTCCCTTCTTCTTATTAAACTTAAAAATAGATAAGACAAGGAAGATTGAAATTATAAAGGAAATAAAAAGACATGAGACCCTCTTAAGTGCTCTTAAGAGGGAGGATTTATCCCTAATAAAGGATGCAATTGAGAAAGGTCAGGGAGGGTGTATTAGAGCCTTTTTAGAAGAAAGAGGATACCTAAGTAAAAGTTTCCAAAGCAAGAGGAATAAGAGAGAGATCAAGGTAAAAAAACTTAAAGAGATACTAAATGCAAGGGAAGGAGAACTTAAGGGACAAAATTACGATGAAGCAATATTAAGAGAAGAAATCGGTAAAATATACGAAGCTTACAAAGAAAAGCCCCATTTTATAATAGAACAAGACAAATATGAGGATTTAGATCGTCTAATAAGGAAAATCAAAATCAATACCAAGACTTGTGAGAAGCAAGAAATCAAAGCGGATGATATAAAAAACAATATTTTTAGTATATTATTAGAACAGCTGAGGTACAAGGTAGAGATTGGCGTATTAATACCGGCCTTAAAGAAATTTATTAACGCCAAAGATGAGTTAAAGTATAGCAAAGTAGTTGATAATACATATTATTACGAATTGCTTAAAATAATAAAGTAAGAAATTAATGATACCAAGGACAAGGAAGGATGGTGGCTTTACTAGAGTTATTGAAGCAGAAAAAAAAGGAGATAGATCCCAATAACAGACAAAAGGGGAAACATAATATTTTCTCTAAAGTCGAAGAGATTAACAACCGCAGGATATATCACACTAAGATTTTCAACGATTTTTATACATTTGGAATAAGTAAGAATGAACCAACTAAGTTTTTCATCTCTCTTAGAGGAATTTTTAACATAGAAGATATAAGCATGTTTCATTTATTTTCTATCAGAGATGATGATGATTTTTTTGGTATTTATTATGGAATTAAGAAATTAGACAAGGCCTTTTTGGTAAAGAATTTCAATAAAAGAGAGACTTATACTTTAAGGAAATGTGAGTACATAGAATTTAGATTTAAAAAAGGTGGGGTTTTTTGTTATTTAAGTGGGCTGCATAATTTATTAAAAAAAGATAAGGTTGGAAGTTCCTACTATCAGACTTTACTAAGCATACTCCTAGAATTAGAGAGGGAACTTTATGCATTTTATGGGAAAAAATTGCCGGAAGGGGGTATCATTCCAAGATGGATACAAAAGAGACAAAAGTAATTACAGTAGCATCAATTAAAGGTGGGGTAGGTAAGAGCACTACAAGTTTAATATTTGCAACGCTTTTATCGCAGTCTTCTAAGGTATTAATTATCGACATAGACACACAAGCATCAACTACCAGTTATTATTTTAAAATAATAAAAGAATGTGGTGTAGATTTATTTAATCGGAACATATACGAAGTTTTAATATCAAATCTTCATATTGATAATGCTATTGTAAATATTAGTAGTAATTTAGATTTAATACCAAGTTATTTAACTTTGCACAAATTTAATTCAGAGGCCATTCCATACAAGGAATTCAGATTAAAGGAACAGTTAAAGTTATTGAGTTTTGAGTATGATTACATAATACTTGATACTAATCCTAGCTTAGATTTTACTTTAACTAATGCTTTAGTATGTAGCAATTATATAATAGTACCAATTACGGCAGAGAAATGGGCAGTTGAGAGTTTAGATCTATTTAATTTTTTCATAGATAAATTATCTATAAAAGCTCCCATTTATTTACTTAATACCAAGTTTAAAAAGAATAATACACACAAGGAATTGTTAAATATTTTGAAAGAAAATGATAATTTTTTAGGTACAATATCTGAGAGGGAGGATTTAAATAGGAAAATTGCTCGGAATGATGTTTTTGATTTAAGTAAAGATTACATAAAGGAATACCAAGATACGCTTTTAACTTTGATGAATAAGATAGGCTTTATAGCTTAAGCTAAAGTTATAACTTACGTACACTTAGTGTACGTACAAAGCAAAGGAGGGTTAGAAATGGGCATAGAGGTTAATAAGAGGAATTTAGCTAAAGAGATTACACCTGAAGAACAGATATCTATTCACTATAACAAGCTTAAAGAAAGATTAAAGATTAATTTTCAAAAAGAGATTTTTTGTAAAATTGAGGCAATGAAGGTTTTAAAAGAGATTAAAGATAATGAGTATTACAAACTTGATAATTATGCCAATTTTGATGATTTTGCCAAAGATTACAGACTTGCAAGAACTCAAACTTATAAATATTTAAAGATAGCTACTGCGATTGAAGAGGGAATTGTGGAAGAAAAGTATGTTATTAACAATGGGATTAATGGAACTATGTTTTTGTTAAGAAATAAAGAAGGTGTTAATATAAAAAAATCTAAACAAAATCCGTTAAGACCTTTAAGGTTTCAGCTTAAATGTCCGGATGCCTATGCATTTTATAAAGGTAATTCCAAGCTTACAAGTTTTCTTTTGGAGAAAGTTTTTTCGGATGAAAAAGAGTTTTTAGCAAAAATAAAAAAACAGTTTGAGTCTTCAAAGAAGGGGAAAAAATAGAGCAGTAGATTTATGGTGTTGGATTTATTTCTAAAGATTTTTTGCAAATAATTTAATGATATGGGGAGGTCAAAGGTTTTAGGAATGAACCTAGCATGTAATATCAAAAAGTTTTGATGTTGAAATATTTATTTTAGAACACTTATTTTAAGATATATTTTAAGGCATAGATGTTAGAGTTAACATTTTAATGTTTTTGTATTAACTTTTTGAAGTTTATTTAAAAATAATCAAGTGTTTATTTATGATATATTATGATATATAATTGGTTTTTGAAGTAAATGAGTTGAGGAGAGCTTTCAGTATAACCAATTTTTTGTTTTATTTTTTATTTTTTTCAAAAAAAACTTTAAAAAATATTTGCAAAATGTTTGAAATTGTTATATATTATAGTTAGTACAGATTGACATGCAATGTGTCACTCTTAATATAAGGACCTGTTACCTTAAAGGGTTTATTAGGGACTTTGAGACCAGAGTTTCTAGTAAACCCTTTATTTTTGGTATACCAATAATAGTATTTTTTCATGGATTCTCAAATAGGGGCTTTAAGCCCCTATTTGAGAATATCATATTTATGATGGAAATTCGAAGTATTTTGTTAATTTTTATATTTTATTTTAAATCAAAAGTGTGATATCTGTTAATATGTAGTTGATATAAAATTTATTGTTAATTTCTCTATTTTAAACCTGTCTTTTATGTTAGGATTATAACTAATATTAGGGTTTATAGTTTTGGAAATGAGGCTTAATTTGAATTAATTTTTTAATTATACTTTTCTCCTTTTTTGTAGATATTGGTTAGAACCAATATCTATTTTGTATATATCAAAATTCGTGTCACAATAATTTACTTAATAATAAATTTTTTTGTAAGAAATTTTTAAGAATTTTATTTAATTTGAATTGTATTCAATCTTGTATTTTTGTAAAAACTTGTTTACAATTTATTTAAATGACATTTAAAAATAGAGAAGTAAAATATAATATTTTATTCAAGTCAAATTTAAGTACGGCTGATATTGCAAAAGTTTTGGATGTTAGTGAGTCTACCGTTTTAAAAGTTAAACTTAATATTTTAGGTGAGATTGCAAGTGGTCTAGGCAATACTGAGACTTCTTCTGTGTCTTCTAGTGATGTTGATGTGGATACCCTTGCCAGAGATGCAACATGTGAAGCTTATAGACTTGAAGGAGAGCGTGACAGTTTTTATAAATCGTTTTATAGCATTGCCAATTCTTACGTAAGTTCTCATTTTAAGTATAAAAAACTTACTCTGAGATCTGCTTTTAAAAAATTAATTGATGTTAATGAAGAAATTTTAAATTTAGAGAGGGAAATAAGTAATAGTGATGATAAAATTTTATGTAAAAAACTTAAATTAGATTTAAGGCAAAAGATTTATAAGAGGGATCGTATATCTAGAGAGCTTATTTTAAATGATATGAGAGAAGATTATGAGTGTTTGATTAAATTAAAAGAGATTTTTGATAAAGGTTTGAAGTTGGGGTGATTTTGGAGTTAAATGATTTATCAGTTTTTATTAAATTGCAAAAAAAATTTAAACAAAAATTTAATATTAATATTGCCACTTTTTCACAAAATAAAAAACGAGAAATTGATTTTAACTCGTTTGAAGAGAAGTATTTAACTCTTAAACAGAGAAGTATAGTGGAGGATATAAATAATAATTTTTGCTCTAAAATAATATTTAATGGTGGAATATCTAGTGGCAAAACATTTTTAGCATCGTATTTGCTGGTTAAGTTTTTGATTCAAAATAAACATTATTATCATAAAGATACTAATAATTTTATTGTTGGAAGTTCAATTGGTACATTGCTTACCAATACGCTTAAACAGATAGAGAAAATATGTAATCTTTTAAATGTAGAGTATGATTTAAAGGTTTCTCGCAATGTTTCATGCACCATTTCGGGTTTGACACTTAATGTTTATGGTGGGAAAAATAGTGATTCTTTCTTTAAGATTAGGGGTAGTAATTCTTCTTTGGTATATGTCAATGAGGCGACCTTAATGCATAAAGAGACTTTGCTTGAGATAATGAAAAGGCTTAGACAAAAACCAGCCATCATTATTTTTGATACTAATCCTGATAATCCTGCGCATTATTTTAAGACCGATTATATTGATAGATGCGATGTATATAGGACATATAATTTTAGTATTTATGATAATCCTTTAAATTCGAAAGATTTTATTGAAACACAGGAAATGATTTATAAAAATTTATCTGCGTACAAGGCCCGAGTACTCTTAGGAGAATGGACTGCTAGTGCTGATTCGTGTTTTAATGAAGTTCTTTTAAATGAAGATTATACATTTAAAAGTCCAATCATGTATGTTGATCCCGCATTTTCTGTTGGTATGGACAATACTGCTATTTGTGTGCTTGAGAGAATGGGTTGTAAGTATTATGCTTATGTTTATCAGGATAGAAAACCTATAAGTGATGGGTCGATTCTTAATGCAATTAGTGTTTTGGCAGAAAACTTTAATATTAATACGCTTTATATTGAAGATCGAGATAGTACTGATGGGCATGGATTTTTAACAAAAATTATGATATCTATTAGACAGAACATTAGTCATTATTTTAAAATATCAGCAGTTAAACCTTTAAGTAATAAGTTTGTGCGAATATGTACTCTAATACCCTTATTTAATGCTCGCAAGATAGAGTTTTTAAAAATTACGGATAAAAATGTTATAAATGATATTTATAGCTATAGTGGTGCTTTTAAAGGCAGAGATGATGCTCTTGATGCTTTGAGTGCTTGTTATTTACTCTTAAGCCTTGAATATAAAGATAGACTTAAACATTTTACCAAGAGCAGATATCTTTAAGATTATTGGATTTGAGTATAAATAAGTATGGAAAGTGTAAATTAAAAGCCACAGTTTCAAAACCGTAGCTTACGTAATTTTTCAAGTTCACTTTAATGGGATAATCATTGAAAGTGTGACTTTTTTAAAAATTATAGTTCAGTTTGTTTTATATACACATATTTTTCTTAAAATTAAAGTTGTATTCTTGTTAGATGTATTTCTTTAAAATTTCATGGTTCTATATAATGAATAATTATTTAATTAATTTATAAAGGTTTATATCTTTATAGCTAAAATGATCCCAGATAGTTTTAAGTACATTAATGTGTGTAGTTTAGTATATTGCATCTATTTATGTGCTATATATATATGTAATAATATAGTTGTTATTATTTAATATATGAGGTGGGAGAAGTTTAATGAGTAGAAAATTTATTATTTTACTAGTTGTTGTGTTCTTTTTTTGTGTTCAAGGTTATTTTACAAGCTTGAAGGCTATGTGGCAAGATAGAACTTTAAATTTGCAAAATGATCAAGAAGAAATGTCAGAGGTTTTCAAAGATAAGTTTGGATATATTCATTTAAAGAAAGTAGACGGTGATGTTTTTAAGAATATGAAAAATGAAAAGTCAGAAGGTATAATTGATGAGTTAAAACTTCCCGTTATTTCATTTGATATAGCAAAATTATCAAGTCCTTTTGATAATTTGGATATAGATTTTAGTTTTTTTAAAGTAAAATTTATCCACAATGTTCAAGATGGACAAATAAAGCCCGGTGGTCAAAAAAATCAAATTGTGGAAAAGATAAAAGATGCAAAATTAAAAAGTATAAGTCTTTTAGTTACAGATCCTGTTAAGAAAATTTTAGGCACAGATTATTTTCCTGAGATTTTAAATGAAATGAAAAAAAGGGGATTCCAACCCAGACATTTATTGATTATACTTTTAGGATTTAAAACTAATCTTGGAGAAGATATTAATTTAGAGATAAATTTTGATCATTTAAGTATTTTAGAGCAGGCTTTAGAGCAAAAAGATAAGATGATTCACATTGATGATAAAAATTCTTATGCATTAAAATTAAATTTTGCAACTAAGTCTGAGAACTATGATAAATTATTTTTGCCAGGTGAAATTAAATACGATAGTTCTGATGCTAAGTTGGTATTTAGAAATGAAGGTGAGCAGGATTACAGTCAAAATGATTCAACTGTAATACAGAAGCTTGAAGTTATTAAGATGTCTGTAGGTTATATTAATGTGTTAAAGAATTTGATTACTGTAAATCAGTTAAAGGATTTCCTTGATGAGAATAAGGATGCTATTTTAAGATCTGTAAAATGATAATTAGTTTTTTTATTAAGTAGTTAAGGCACTAAACAAAAATATTAAGGCTTTAAATGTTTTGTTTAGTGTTTTTGAAGTAAACTTTGCATTAAAGTTATTAATTATTTGTGAATCTCGCTATGATTTAATTGTGATTAGCATGGTTGTTAATCATTGAAGTTTATATGTTTTTATTAAGAGATTTTTTTAAGAGATATTACTAATTTAAGTTACATATGATAATAAATATAAAAAATGAATGCGCTTAAAGCGCATTCATTTTAATCTCTTTGAAATTTTTGTACCAGTCTTGTCAATTTCAAAATTTGAAATGACTATGACTAATCCTTAAAAACCTTAAAATTTTTTATGATAAGGCATCTTGGAATTTCTTAAGAATATTTGCAAAACTACCGTCTTTAGTAGCATCACCTTCTGCGAAACCTATACTTTTAAGTATTTCGTTCCATTCATTGCCGATTTCAGTTTGATTTGCACCTGTATTCTTTTTAGCAATTTCGATTGATTTTTTTGCAGCCAATGCTTTTAAGAATTTTTCTTCATTATCACTACCAATAGCTGTAAATGCAGCGCCTAACTTAGCCTCTTGATAAGGTTTAGCTGTTGTTTCTGCAGCTAAGAGAGCCTTAATATCGTTAAAGTTCTTAGCAAGAGCTGTTATCTTTGAGTGATCTTGAATAACTTTTATGTATTTATCACCTGTTCCTGTTCCGAGTTTTACTGGTTCAGGACATTCTTTTGGGCCACAGCTTAATAAAGTGAATAATGCTACCATAGCACATGAAATAATTTTTTTCATTAAACATTCTCCTTCTTATCGAGTTGTATTTAACACGATAATGTAATTGATTTATAATCATGTTATCATTTTTGATTGAAAAGCACAAGTGTATTCCATATTAATATAGCATATTAATTAATAAATAGGCTTGCGTAAATAATTTAAGATGTTTTGTTTATAGTTGTAGTAGCCAGTCTAAGAGTTCTGTCTTGTTTTTTAAGCCTGTATTTGTCTATATTTAAGTATATCTTAAGTTATATATTAATTTGTAATTTATTTAAGTAGATATAGACTTTTAAAAGCTGTTATCAATTTTTATTGAAGCTTAATTTATATTTTGCAATTTTTTAAAAATAATACTTGCTCTATTTAGATATTGACATATGTTTATTATTAATAACAAATAAGGCAATGCATGTTTAAGGAGAATGTTGTGGCGTTAATTTTATTCTAGCTTTGTTATTATTATCTTTCTTTCACATTTTGTGAACCAAAAAAACCTAAGTACTTAAAGAATAGGTAATAGTCTTAAGTTACAACATTGGCAGTTTAAACATTAATTTTGCTTAAATTGCACCAATTTAAATGCATGTGTCTTGTTTGGAAATTTTTATTTGTAATATGTTTAATATATATACATAACTATATGCATATTTTGTTAATGCATTAATGCTTGTAGACTTAATTTGTTTAGGTCGTTAGCTATATCATAGGATATTTGAGTGGCAGCTTTGCTTAATTGCTGAGCTAGCGTTGTTATGATACAAGATCCTACACTGTAGTTTATTAATCTATAGTGTAGAATTTTTGTATTTTTAATTTTAAATTCTTTATTAAAACCCATTAGGAACCCCATTATAGCCTGAAAGCAGGCGCAACAGTTTTAATTTTTGGATATTTGTTAAGTGTTTCTTGAATTAACTGAACAAAGTATGTGCTATCAAGTAGTATTTTATAATCAGTAATAGTATTTTTTGTCTTATTATTGACTGTTATTGTAGCTTTGATGTATTGAGATTGCGTGAGAGCCGTTATTACTTCTCTATTTTTATATGCTACCCAGAAAGGATTTGCTTTATCATATCCAGCTTCTTTTGAGAGTTCTGTTTTGTATGGTGTGGCAATTATTGTTGTTAGCACGATGAATGTTTCCTGTATTCTTGTATTGAAATCCAATTGAGGATCATCATCTAGATAGAAATTTGTAACTTCAATATCCTCACCATTATACTGGATTGTTTCAAATAGTATAACAGGCTTAATGTACCCACTAAATTTTCCTTCACTTTTAATAGGTGATATTGAATAGGAATACCTAAGTTTGTTTTCAAGTGATTTTATGGGTTTTTGATCTAATCCTTTAATGCTTATGGCTTTGTTTTTTGTCCATAATACTCTTAGGTTTTGTAATCCATAATTTGTAGGTACTGTAATGGGTGTGATTCCTTCTAGCATTGCATATGGTTCTTTGAATTCTTTTCTTGAGGACAGATTTATAAGATCCCCAGGTTTGTTATCTCCATTGTTATTCAATTGGCTTAAATAAGAATTACGTTTAATGATGCGTTGCCTAACTTGTTCTTGGTTTTGTTTGGCACTTATTGTCTTTTCATTATCGCATTGTAAGCAAAGTATCAATGTGGGCATTAATAGTAAGATTTTTTTATACATAAAATATTTCTCCTTAATTTATCTCTAAGTTAATTCATACCGTCTATTCTTTTGAGTAGACTTAGGTTAGAATTTTTTGTGTTGCATTTTTGCATAGGTTTTTATTATCTCATAAGTTTGTAATTTTATCATCTTTATTATTAGTTTAATATTAAACTAAGTACAATTTAATATTTGAGTGTTGATTTATACAAATTGTTATTTTATTGTTATTTTGTGCTCATGAGTACATAATCGGCATACAAATGTTGTAGAAATTTTAGTAATGCAATATAATTAGTATTGAGAAATTATGTTATTAAATATTATTTTTATCTTAACATTTTTAATTTTTGGCTGTTCATCTTCATCTTCAGAAACGGTTGAGGTTTTGCATAATGTCAGTGAAGGTACACTTCATACGAAGATGATTTTAAAAAATGATTCAGGGTTTGTTTATATGGATTATCCTAATAGGAGTAAAAAGGATAATAATAAATATTTTGTTTTGGATTTTAATATTAAAACTAATAAGGCCCTTAATCTTTTAAAGGTTTCTTTTAATGGTATTGAACTTGATCTTAAAGAGGTATTGTTATCTTATGATGATCGGTTGAAAATCGATGGAGAACAGTATGTTTTGCCTTTTGATGATTCAATTGAACTAACGGGATGTTGGATTTACTTAAATCCTGGGTTGATGGAACGTTTAAAATTGTTAGAATTTGCAAAAACTGAAGGTCTTAAACTTGATGTTGAGTGTATTGAGCGCAAGAGTGGTGTTAAGAATAATTTTTCTTTTAATAGCAGTGTAAGTAGTGCTCAGAAGTTTTTTGATCTTGTTGATAAGTTTGAACCCCTTTAAAGTTTTTGTTTGGCATTTGTTAGTAAAATATGTTTTGAGGAGAATAGAATGGATAAGATTAGGTCATTTTTATTTAAAATATATATTTTCTTGCTTATATGTTTTTGTGTGTTTTTCATGCTCTTTTTTACCATATACTTAAGCGGTTTAGTTTCAAATAGAATATTTGCAACAAGAGAACACTATTTTTCAAATCCATATACTAGTATGATAAGGGAGAATACTTGTTTTAAAGAGTTTGGTTTTCATAGCATCAAGAGTATTTTTTTTAGAGAGTCGTATGTTAATGAGGACTCTTCCGATTTTAAGTCTTTGCAAGATTCAGAGAGAGAAAAAATAGTTGCTTCTCATCCATCTTTTACTCTACGTCTTCAGGTAGTTGATAAAGGACGCTTAATGAAATTTAAAAATGTAGTCTTTGATGGAGTTGATGCTATATATAAAGATAAGATAACTAAACCAGAGTTTAATTCATCAGATGAGCCATGTTTTAGTATTATTTGTAATAAAGGTGTAGATCAAAAATATTTGGGTAAATATCCAGTTAAGGTGGTTAATGATTTAACTATTGCATTTAATGAGGCCCTATTTAGGGTTTTACGTGAGCAAGCAAAATTAAAAATTACTTTAATCTCTCATGATGATGTTGAATATAGTATTGAGACTAGTAACTTTTTATCTGATAGTAGATTTGATATTTTACATTAATTAATAATTACATTAATAAAATTAAAATTTTATTTTCATTTAATTTTTAGTGCATTAACCTTATCTTTTAAATAAAAATTTTAACTTTTTGCTATATATTATATGTTAATTTATTCATATTTTATGATTTAAAATATTTTTAAATATTTCTTAAGGAGATAAGGATAAGAGAAGATTATGAAAAAAAATCATATTGTTGTTTTATTTTTAACTACATTAATATTTGGTTGTGACCTTGCTGAAAGTTTATTGGCAGATGCTTTGGTAAAGTCGGAGGGTGCCCAAGCTGGGATGAGTATTCTTCAAGAAGTAGGGAAATCACTTATTGATAAAGTTGTTCCTCTTAAGGAAAAACAAGTTTTTGGTGTTAAAGTGACAGAAGGTGAAATTGCTGGAGTTAAAGAGGCTCTAGAAGGTGAAGAAAAGAGTCTAGAAGAAGGTTCTGAAGACAAAGAAGAAGAGCAAGAAGAAGTTTCAGATGAAGAAGATTCAGATGATAGTCAAAGTTCAGATGGTGTTGATTCTGTAGTTGCTGGAACTACTGTAGCTGAAGTTATTAGTTCTCAAACTGAATCTGAAACTGAAACTGTAGCTTCTAGCCAAAGAGTATCAAAGGCTCCAGAGACCTTAGTTGTTACTCAAGAAGTATCATCACAAACCGTTAGTGTAACTAACAGTGTAACTAAAGAAGAGGTTCAAAGTCCTGTTAAGCCCGCTGCTAAGAAACCAGATAATGGTGGTAAAAAAGCAGTGACAAATAAGGCTCATAAGAATGAAAATTCTAATAAACAAGGAAAATCAAGTTCGAGCTGGTGGAGTTGGCTTTTTAACACAGGTTGGAACCACGAGTGGTAAATTAATAAAAGGAAGCCTAAGTTGTTGTGAAATTAGACCTGAAATTATGATGAGAATAGACATGATTTTTTGTATGCTGATGATATTTCCGGATTGATTGATGTGTGATAACTGATATATCCTAAAGTGTATAAACTTTAGGGTATTTTTTTTATAATTTTTTAAAGTTTTTGTTTGAAAAGTTAAAATTATTGCTATAAATTATTGTTATTAGTATTTAAAGATAGATGTTAAGCAAATTATTAGGTTAGGAGATAAAAATAAAAGAATATTATGAAAACAATTCATATTGTTGTTGTATTTTTAGTTGTATTGACATTTAGTTGTAGTGTTAATGGTGAAACTGCTCCCATCACTCAGTCTATCAATTCATCTGTTTTTGCAGATGATGGTTTAATAAAAAAGGATGTTATTCATGAACTCACGTCTGTTTCCCAAAGACCAGAAGGCGTAGAAGATGCTGATAATCAAGAGGCAAAAGTTGTTGCTGGTGCTGATGGTAAATTAGGATTTAATGTTGATTTGAGTTTTGATACTGACTTAGCAAATATTGCATTTTTAATAACAAAAGCAACAAGTGGTAAACTTTTAGGGAGTGTTTTTGATACAGTTGTTGATGTCATTGAGGAAGGTATTGTGATTGGTGCTAGTCTTGCAGATCAGGTTGTTGAGGGTCTTTGTACAGTTGCGTTTCAAGGTGCAAAATATTTTACTTCTATTGGTAGTGCTTCTCAAATCATGGACTCTAGTGTGTCTTATGATCAAGCAACAGTATCACTTAAAGAAAATGAGATGTCTATAAGTTCAGGAGACAGTGTAGATGTAGATCAAAAGGTTCAAAAAGATTTTTCTGATATTGGGTTTAGCGGGTTATCTGGTATAACCTCTGAGGATTTCTCTAGGAATAAACATAAATTAAATAAATTCTTTGGATGGTTAAAAAGACATGAAAAAGAGAAGACAGAATTGATGGATTTAATGAAAAAGGTAGACGAAAAAGTTAAAGGAGATAATCAGCTGGTGGATGGTATTTTTTCAGATATGGAAAATCAGATAACAACAATTCTAGATGATAATACTGATTTAATGTCCTTTGTATTAGAGTATATTGGGTTATTATCTAACAATCGGAATGAATGTTCTTTAAGCCTATTGTTGCAAGGATTGCTTAAAATAAGAGACTATATTGGTGATAAAGATTTTGATACATCTGATTCTAATACATCTGATTCAGTTCATCAAAAAGCTTTAGGATCTATCAAAGGTTTTTTTAATACACATCTTAAAGCTTTAGAAAAACCTATTACTCGTTCTGTACGTTAATATATTAATTTACATACTTTAGAGTTTGTAAAAACTTTAGAGTATGTTTTTTTGATAATTGTTTTTAAAGTTTTTGTTTGATAAATTAAATTTATTGTTATAAATTGTTGTTTTGGTATTTAAAGATAGATGTTAAGCAAATTATTAGGTTAGGAGATAAAAATAAAAGAATATTATGAAAACAATTTATATTGTTGTTGTATTTTTAGTTGTATTAACATTTAGTTGTAATCTTTATAAAGGTTCAATGGTAGATGATCGGGCAACTAATTCTAGTGGTGTTTTTATGGATGTTGTCCAAGGAGTAGGTGATTTATTTGTTGATGGCATTATGATTATTCTTAAGGGAGCTGGTTACCAACCCTTAGAAGAGGATGGTGCGTTGGAAATTGCTAGTGATGATAATAAGGAAGCAAAAATTGCTGTTGCTAAGGAAGGAGTAGCCATTTCTGCTGATTTAAATGTTGATTCTGGATCTGCTGGTTCTAAAGACGTGTTTTCTGATCAAGGAGTTAATACTGTGGAAGTTATTCAAGCAGTAGTTCCTAGTAAGGGCAAAACTGTTACTGAAGTTGGATCAACAAATACCATTACTATAGATTCAAGTGAAGAAGATGAAGACGATGAGGAAGAAGATAAAGAGAGTGAATTATTTAATAGTATACTCCAAGCATTCTTTAAGTGGTTGAAAAAAAATGAATCTCAAAGACAAGAATTGACAAGTTTAATGAAGAAGGTGGATGAAGAAATAAAAGCGGGTATGCAGAAGAAATTAGAAGGTGTTCAAAAGTGGGCAGAAGATCTTGATTTGAATATGCAAAATCAGATAACAGGTCTTCTTGATGTTAGTGGTGATAGTAAGAATGAGAATGCTTATGATGAGGGTCTATCCTTTTTATTAGAATATGATAAAGACTCTGATAGTAATAGATATGCTGTAAAATTATTGTTGAAAAGATTATTATCTGAAATAGACAAGTATATTGACGATGAGTATGTTGATGAAATTGAGGATCAAGATTTTGAAGATAATGATGAGGTTAGTGAACAAATCTTTAAAGGGATAAAAGAGCGTTTTGATATGCATCTTAAAGACTTAAAAGAGCTTAAAGATCCTTCTATAAGTTAATGTTTTAATTGATATACCCTAAAGTTTTTACAAATTTTAGGGTGTATTTTTTTATTTAATTTTCCCATTTCCTTTTATTTTGAGTACTTTTCAAGTAAGAATTTTAAAAATTCCTTGAAATTCAATTTTATTGCTATATTATTATCTTAATATTTTGTGTGGTTTTTAATGAGGATGGATATGAAAAAATTTGGTATTATTGTTTTGTTTCTGAGTCCCTTGATATTGAGTTGCAAATTCTATGATATGGGAAGTACAAGTGATTGGTTAACTAATGATGATGGATTTGTTCAAGGAACAAAAGGTTTTGATGATTCTCCTTTCCGAAGACCGGATCGTGTTGACAAAGAGGTCTCGGCTGGTGGTAGGGAAATAGAAAAAGCTTTTAGTCGAAATTTAGGAGTTGCTGGTGGACAAAGAAAAGGCACAGATGATGTTAAGAATGGAATTGCTGGTGCCCGGGAATCGGGGGGTGTGCTTAAGGAAGCAGAAAATGCTGGTCAAAGAGACGTAGATGATAGTGGTGAAGGAATAAAAAATGATGTTATTCAAAATCTAGGGAGTGTTGGTGTTCAAGTAGCTGTAGGTAGTGAGAATAATGGAGATGATAGTGGTCAAGAAGCAGAAAAGGGTTCCCAAAACTTAGAAGATACTGGTACTCAAAGAGTAGTAAGTACTTCTGATTTAAATTCTCATTTAGGTGTTGAAAGCAAGGGTGGTATGTCTACTAACAAGGAAGGTATATCTACTAACCATGTAACAGAAAATAGAAATTCAATAAATTCAATTACTAGTACTAGTTCAGGGTTGAGTACTGCTTTACAAATAGCAGGAACGTCTACAAGAGCATCTGGTTATGAAGGAGAAGTTATTACTAATGCTCAAGATAGAAGTTTTATTGATACTAAAACACAGGATTCTAAAAAACAATATTCTGATTTTTCTGATCAAGATATAAGAGATAAAATTTTGGGAAATGTTGTTGGTGGCGTTGTAGACAATGTTATGAGTGGAATTGATAATGTTATTCAGGGAGCAGGAACTTTTGCTACAGCTGCTATGCAAGGCGTAGGCACTGTTATTGATGTGCTTCAAGATGTAGGGACTTTTGTTATAAGTGATATCCAAAACATGGGAGCTCGTATGTTTTTTGGTACGGGAGAGAGTTCTAGTGTTGCAAGTGAAGACAGCGAGTCAGTAATGAGTTTGAGTTCCAATGCTTCAAGTGAAGCTAAAGATACAACAGTGGGATTGAGTTCCAATGCTTCAAGTGAAGCTAAAGATACAACAGTGGGATTGAGTTCTGATGTTACAAGTAAAGGCAATAATGTAGCAGTGGGATTGAGTTCTGATGAGATTCAAATAATTGGGCGTTTAGAGAAATATCTTAAAAGTGCCATTAAGATTAATGGTAGGTCAGATTCTGATCAAAGTAAATTAGAATCCGGACACAAAAAGTTCTTTCAGTGGTTAAAAACAAGTGATACTAATGCTTCTAAGAGAAAAGAATTAGTACAAAATCTACAGAAGATATTTAATTTAATAAAAGAAAAAAGTTCAGATTCAACAGAGCTTAAGAAATGGATGCAAAGTATTGTAGATGATATTGAGAATAAAAGTACTATTATTGATATTAATAGTGATGATAAATTAAATAATGATAAAGAGGTAGACTTTTTAATAGAAAAAACTCTTGGCTCTAGTGATTATAGTGGATTTGCTGTGAGTTTGTTGTTCCAAGCATTGGCAGATACTCTTTATGATAGTGAAAATAGTCGTGATAAATCTGAAGAACAGATATTTAAAGATCTAAGGAAAGTATTTTCTGATAAAAGTGAAGGGGTTTTAGAGTTTAAATCTAAAATTGAAGCTACAAATTAATGTAATGATTTGAAAAATTTGCTCTAAGTTTGTAAGGGCCTTAGGGTAAGTTCTTATTTAGTTTTGTTTGATTTATGCAGGGTGGTAAATCTTTTTTAAATTATTATATGCAAATTAACGTGTATGTACATTTATATTATCTTTTACTTCAAGATACTTTTTTTGATAATAATTTGAGTTATTACTTTAAATTTAAATTTGTTGATTTGTATTATTTTGATATTTAAAAGTTATTTATAATTTTTTTAGCAATTAATAAGGAGGAAGAGTATGAAAATTGCTAAAATTTTTGTTGTGCTCTTAAGTATTTTGGCCTTTAGCTGTGATTTAGCTAACTTACTTGGGAAGGATAACTTTGATGATCATCAGGTCGAGAGAATGGGAGATTTTCTTCGAAATGGCTTTAGGAGTGTTATTGACGGTGCAGATTATTTGCTAGGTTCTCTTGAAGAAATGGAAGATGAGTATGAGTATTTTTATGTTGATGAGCAAGGTAACATTGTTTATGTAGATTATGATGGTGTTAATTATCGTCCAAAAGTTGATGTTATAGAGGGTGGAGAAGAGATTAATGTGTCTGCTGGTGGAGTAGTTACTGTTGGTGATACCCAAGAAGCTGTAACTTCTCAAGCAACAGAAGGTAAGAAAGATGCAACCCAAGAAGCTGTTACCGTTAAAGTAACAGAATCTAGTCAAGGTGTAGTCCCAAAAGTGAAAGAGTTAAGAAAAAATAGAGCTAAAACTTTGAGTCAAACTCACCAAAAACCAAAAGAGTATATATCTCCTCTTTTAGGAACAAGAGTTGCTCATTCTTATGGTTCCCGTGGTATTAGCTGTAAGTCAAGAGATATTAATTCCAAAGGTGGCGTGAGCGTATATATTAGTGATGATGAGAAGAGGAATTTTGAGAGTTTAGAGGAGTATGTTGGGAGTGCTATTAAGATTAATGGTAGATCAAAATCTGATCAAGATAAGTTTAAGAATATGTACCAAAAATTCTTTAAGTGGTTAAAAAAAGAGGATCTCTCTTCTTCTTTAAAAAGATTAAAATTGGGACGAGATATGAAAAAGGTGTATGATTTTATAAAATCAAATGCTAGTGATTCAAAAGAGATTCAGAATTTGATTAGTGGGAGCAGCGGTAGCGAGATTTTAAGATCAGCTGGAATTCATTCTGCTAGTGACATTAAGAGTGATGCTGAGGTAGAAGCTTTAATGAGACTTTCTGTTAGTTCTATAAATTATAGTGGATATTATTTAAGTCTATTTTTCCAAAGATTAGCAGATAGTTTTGAATATTGTTATGATTGCAGTGATAATTCTTTTGATTATGTATTTAGACAGATGGAATCAGTGCTTGATGGTACTTCTTATAAAGGTGGTGATTTTGCTACATTGAAGACAAAGATTAAGGAATAAAATTTAAATACCAATTTATGCTTTACCTTACCCTAGGGCTTTTAAGCTTTAGGGTATTTTTATTTTTATCAGTTATTTAATTAGTTTAATTTTTTTCTGTCAATTAAATTTTGAATTTTGAAGCATGTGTTTTCAAGTTTAGATTAGTTATTTTTTTTAAGTTTTTTATTGTAAGGGTTGATTAATATCTGTTTTAAGTATAGACTTTGACACATATTTAAATATGTGATTAATACTTATCGATGAAAATTTAATTTTGGAGAGTATTTGGCTTATGGTAGTAAGAAGACTCTTTTTAAAATTATTATTTGCAGTTAGTTTCCTTGTATTTAATACTTGTAATAAAGAATCTGAAAAGTTTACAGTATCTTATTTAAGCAATCATAGTGGTACAGGCGGATTTGCATTGGATTTGACTAATAATAATGGTAATTTACTTGTAATTAGTTATAACTCTTATTTAGGTGGTTCTGTACGAATATATCTTGAGCTTAAGAGTGATCGTGAGATGAGATTAAAGTCGGTTAAATTAAATGAAAGTGATGTTTGTTTTTACGACCTTTCTGCTGTAGATGGGTCAACAAATGGTGTTTCTAATCGGAGTAGCTTATGGAGCAATGGTTTTGATCTTCAGTTTAATGTCTGTAAGCCTACATGGAGAGAACTCATTGCTGATTCTAAGGGCGGAGACTTAAAATTTTGTGTTCTTTGTGTTGACGTAGAGAGAGGTCTTGATAAGAAGTATTATTTTAAAGTTAGTTCTGCAAATTTGAATAAATTGATTGATCTGATAGAACAAGTACATGGTTTAGAACGTGGTTTTGGTTATTTATATTAAATGTGTTGTCTTAAAGGAGTCATATTAATGTTTATTAGGTTCTATTTGATTATGTGTCGTATATTTTTATTTTACGTGTTAGGTGTATTTTTGATTTCAGCTAGTGATAAGGTTGAGTCGTATTGTGAGAGGGACTATTTTTGTTATAAACGGTATTCTGAAAGCTTTAAATCTGGTAGTATAAGTCGTATTTCTTTTTGGGAGGAGGACATAACTGAATCTGTTAAGGAAAGGGTAAGGACAACAACAGATAAAGAATATAAAAAGGTAATGGAAGAGGGTTATCCTGCTTATTTTTTAGAGTTTAATATAGTTGGTGAGCATAGGGCTATTAATGTTAAGCAAGTTCTTTTTGATGGCATAAAAGCCGAAGCTTCAATATTTCATCTTTATGAGCCTAGTTGGCAACTCTCAACGATTAAAGATTTTCAGATGGGACCTGCTGATGCTAACTTTGAATTTACAAAACTTATCTTCCCAATTCCAGTAAATAATACTTTCACTATTAGTCTTAGAAGGGGACTTGTTGATAAACTTAAAGCGCAAACACGGATTAAAATTACTTTAATTTCTACTTATGATAAAAAGTTTGTTGTAGAAACTGATAATTTTATAAAGAAGTATGGGTTTTGAAACTATTTTTGATTTTATATGAAATTTAGTTTTGGAAAGTGTGATGTATATTAATAAGGAGACTGTTTTTAAAATTATTATTTGTTGCAAGTTTACTTGTTTGTTATGACTCTTTTGCTTAAGAGCTTGAGGAGCTTAGAGTATCTTATTTGAGTAAAGTTGTTTATAAGGCATATTTTAGTTGTTATGTAAATTTATATCTTGAGCTTAAGAGTAATCGTGAGATACAAATCAATGCGATTAAATTAAATAAAGATAATGTGTAGGGACAGAATGTGGAGTGATGGTTTTAAGATTGATTTTAGGATGTGCAAACTTAAGTAGGAATTTTTGATTTCTGTTGCTAATGGAGGATAATTAAGATTTTATGTTAATTTTTATGTTCTTTATGTTGAAATAGAGAGTGGGCGTAATAGGAACTATAAATTTAGAGTTAGTGCATCAAACTTGAGTAAGTTAATTGAGCTTGTGGAGCAAGCATATAGTTTGGAACTATTACCTTATATTTAAAACCTTATATTTAAAATGTATGTGTTTTAAGGAGGCAGGATGTTTACTTATATTCCTTATATTTTTTCGATAATTTATCATATGTTTTTATTTTACGTATTATGTGTATTGTATCTTTTTAAGAGATTTGATGTTAATAAAAGACTCATTAGAACTTCACTGTTACAATTTCAGTAATGAATACTTTCACTATTAAGCTTAGCCAAGGGATTTGTTGATAACCTTCGAGTATAAGCGAATTAAGATTACTCTAGTCTCACATGATAATAAAGAGTTTGTTATAGAGACTTATTAATTTTATTAGAAAATATGAGTTTTAAGACTTTATGAGTAATGGAATTATTAATGAAAATTTAATTTTTGGAGAGTATTTGATTTATGGTAATAAAAAGACTATTTTTTAAATTATTATTTGTAGTTGGTTTATTTGTGTTTTTTAATGCTTTTGCAAAAGAATCACAAGAGTTTACAGCAACTTATTTGAGCAATAAGCGTGATACAGGCAATTTTGCATTAAATTTGACTAATAATAATGGTGATGTACTTTCAATTGGTTATGATTCTTATTTGAATGGTTTGGTAAGAATATGTCTTGAGCTTAAGAGTGATCGTGAGATACAAATCAATGCGATTAAATTAAATGAAGATAATATCTATCTTGAAGGGAATAGATCTATTGTGAATGGGTCAATGAATATTTCAAGTAGGAACAGAATATGGAGTGATGGTGTTAAGCTTGATTTTAGGATGTGCAAATTTAAGTGGAAAAAATTGATAGCTTTAGCTAAGCATAGGGATTTTAAATTTTGTGTAGATGGCATTGAAGTAGAGAGTAAGTTAGAGAAAAGGTATGAATTTAGAGTTAGTGCAGCAAATTTGGGTAAATTGATTGAGCTTGTTGAACAAGCATATAGTTTAAAGTTATTAACTTAGGTATTGTGATAATGACTATTATTGTTATAAAGAGTACACAGAAAAGTTTAAGTCTGGGAGCATAGGTTATATTTTTTGAAGAAAATATTAGAAAATATAGCTTTGAAAGCTTTACCCTTAGCCTGGAATTAATATTTTATTAGTTTTGATTAATAAAATATATTAATCAAAATTTAATTTAGGGGAGTATTTGATTTATGGTAATAAAAAAACTAATTTTAAAATTATTCTTTATAGCAAGTTTATTTGTGTTTTTTAATGCTTTTGCAAAAGAATCACAAGAATTTACAGCAACTTATTTTAGCAATTATAGTGGTGGAGGCTACTTTGCATTGCATTTAAATAATGGTGATAGTGTGTTGGTAATTTCTTATAGGACTGATTATGGTACTTCTGTAAAAATATATCTTGAGCTTAATAGTGATCGTGAGATGAGATTAAAGTCGGTTAAATTAAATGAAAGTGATGTTTGTTTTTACGATATTTCGTTTGGTAGTGGGTCAAAAATTGGTATTTCTAATCGGAATAGCTTATGGAGTACTGGATTTGATCTTAAATTTAATGTCTGCAAGCCTAAATGGAGAGCGTTAATTGAGGATGCTAAGGGAGGAGATTTAACATTTTATGTACTTTGTATTGAAGTAGATAGTAAGTTAGAGAAAAGGTATGAATTTAGAGTTAGTTCTGCAAAATTGAGTAAGTTGATTGATTTAATAGAACCTGTATATGGTTTAAAACCATAATATAAGTAAATTGGTAGATACTTGCAAGCTTACATACATCGCATTTATTTTGAATATATTTTAAATGAGTTGTCTTGAAGGAGGTATAATGTTTACTCAGTTTATTTTGATTATATGTCGTGTATTTTTATTTTATATATTAGGTGCATTTGTGCTCTCAGCGGCAGATGTAAAGGTGGATTTAAAAGCGGATGTAAAAATTGATTCATATTGTGATAAGGATTATTATTGTTATAAAGAGTACACAAAAAAGTTTAAGTCTGGTAGCATAAGTCGTATTTTTTTTAAAAAAAAGGACATGACTGAAGTATCTAAGGAAAGATTAAGGACAGGAATAAAAAATGGGGATTGTAGGAGAACAGTTGTATCAAGTTATCCAGATTATTCTCTAGAATTTAGCATAGTTGGTGAACATAGGGCAGTTAATATTAAGCAGGTTATTTTTGATGGCATAAAAGCTACACCTTCAATCTTTGAGCTTTTTGAACCTAGTTGGCAGCTTGCAGAGGTTAAAGATTTTCAGATGGGGCCTGTTGATGTTAATTGCAAATTTTTGAAATTTGTATTTCCTATGTCAATAAATAACACTTTTACTATTAGGCTTAAGAAGCGACTTGTTGATAAACTTCGAGCACAAACACGAATTAAAATTACTCTAATCTCTCATAATGATAAGAAATTTATTGTAGAAACTGATAATTTTATCAAGAAATATAGCTTTTAAAGCTTTTTTTTAAACTGGAATTAATGTTTTGTTAATTATTATTAATGAAATTATTAATGAAAATTTAATTTTGGGAGAGTATTTGTTTTATGATAATAAAAAAGCTAATTTTAAAATTATTCTTTGTAGTTGGTTTATTTATATTTTTTAATGCTTTTGCTCAAGAGTACGAGAATTTTTCAGCATTTTATTTAAGCAATGATAATAACAGATTAAACGTTAGATTGGGTTTGATTAATAATGATAATTTATTTGAAATTAATTATGTTGTTTATGATGGACCTGCTACCGCGTCTCTTACGCTTAATGGTGATAGTTCAATCTACATAAAAAGTATTGAACTTGATGGGAAATTTATCCATATTGATTCCCATTTGCTCGAAGATGAACTGATGGATTTGTCTTTTATGCATAGGAGAAGGAATAATATAAGGAATAATATTGTTTATTTTAATTTTAATCGTTGCAAATTTGAGTGGAGAGGACTCATTAATGCAGCTAAAGGCGGAGACTTAAAATTTAGTGTTTTTTGTGTTGAAGTAGAGAGTAAAATTGAGCGAAAGTATGAGTTTAGGGTTAGTGCAGCAACTTTGAGTAAATTGGTAGATGCTTTCGAGTTGTCGTCTCGGTTGTTGATTTAAAATTTATATTAAATATATGTGTTTTAAGGAGGTAGAATGAAAGGCAGAATGTTTACTCAGTTTATTTCGATAATGTGTCGTGTATTTTCATTTTATGTATTAAGTATATTTTTACTCTCAGCAGATGTTAAGACATATTATGATAATGAAGATTATTGTTATAAAGAGTATACAGAAAAATTTAAGGTTGGTAGCACAAGTCATATTTTTTTAAAAAAAAGTTACACTACAGGAATTTCTAGAGAAAAGGAAAGATTAAGATTAAAAAATATTCTTGATAAGGATTATAAAAAAGCACAGGAAGCATATTTTTCAAGTTCTTCTCTAGATTTTAGTATAGTTGGTGAGCATCAGGCTTTTAACATTAAGCAAGTTATTTTTGATGGGGTAGCTTTTACCCCATCAATTTTGAAGATTGTTAATTCTGGTAAGCAACTTGCAGAGATTAAAGAGTTTAAGATTGGACCATCTAGTGTTAATAAACAATTTTTAGGAGTTATATTCCCATTTCCAGTAAATAATACGTTTACTATTAATCTAAGGAAAAGGCTTATTGATAAACTTAAAGAGAAGCCTAGAGTTAAAATTACTTTAATCTCTATTTATGGTGATGAGTTTGTTATGGAAACGGGTAATTTTATTAAAAAATATGATTTTTAAAGCTTTATCTTTAGCTTAGTAATTAGTATTTGATTAATAAAATATATTAATCAAAATTTAATTTTAGGGATGATTTGATTTATGGTAGTAAAAAAATTAATTTTTAAATTATTATTTGCAGTTGGTTTACTTGTATTTTTTAATGCTTGTACCAAAGAATCACAAGATTTTGCCGTATCTTATTCGAGTAATGATGATAGCTCATTGAAATTTGAATTGAAGTTAGTTAATCATGATAATTCGTTTTCAATATTGTATAGCTCTTATAGTAATCTTGTGAATATATATTTTACGCTTAAGAGTGAGAATTCAATTTACTTAAAAACCATTGAACTTGATGGAAGTTTTATTCATATTGACGATAGGGACCTTACAAAACGCCCGATTAATGTGTTTTCAAAAAATATGAGGGCAGCTAGTGTTTTTTTTGACTTTAATCGCTGTAAGGCTGAATGGGAAAAATTAATTGCAGATGCTAATGATGGATACTTAAAATTTAGTGTTATTTGTGTTGAAGAAGAGAGTGAAATTGAGCAAAAGTATCAGTTTAGAGTTAGTGCAGCAAATTTGAGTAAATTTATGGATATATTACAATGATGACATTGTTTAGATATATATATTCAGGTTAATAGTTGAGTGGTAAAATTTTAATTTAGGAGAGTATTTGATTTATGGTAATAAGAAAACTATTTTTGAAATTATTATTTGTAGCAAGTTTACTTGTATTTTTTAATGCTTGTACTAAAGATTCCGAGAATCTTACAATATCTGAAGATTTTACAGTATCTTATTCAAGCAATCATAGTGGTACAGGTAGCTTTGCATTGGATTTGGTTAATAGTGATGGTACTAAGTTTACAATCAGTTATACCTCTTATTTAGAGGCAGGTGTAAGAATATATCTTAATCTTAATCCTGATGTTGAGATTGAATTAAAGACGATTAAATTAAATGGAAAAGATATCTGTTTTTACGACACGTCTCTTGATTTTTCTTATATGGGGGCAAATTGGGATAATGGTTTTTATTTAAAATTTGATAAATGCATAGCTGAATGGAAAAAATTAATAGCGGATGCTAATGATGGATACTTAAAATTTAGTGTCTATTGTGTTGAGAAAAAAAGTGGGCTTGATAGGGATTATGAGTTTAGGGTTAGTGCAGCAAATTTGAGTAAATTTGTGGAGCTAGTAGAACAAATACATATTGTAGAGATGCCAATCTTAAAAGGTTACTCAACAGATTTGAAGCAACGTTGTTATTGGTATTATCATTATTGTGACGTAGAGTATGCAGAAGAGTTTAAATCTGGAAGTATAAAAAATATTTCTTTTATTAAAACTGAATTGACTGAAGATGGTAAGGAGGGATTTAGGAGCGAGGCTATGAACGATGAAGAGAGGGAAGCAACGGAAAAAGAAATTCAAGAGAGTTATCCAAGGTATTCTCTGAAGTTTAGTATCGTTGGTGAGGATAGGATAATTAATATTAAGCAGGTTATTTTTGATGGCATAAAAGCAGAACCATCAATTTTGAAGATTGTTAACTCTGGTAAGAAATTTGCAGGGGTTAAAGATTTTCAGATGGGACCTGTTGATTCTGCTAAACGATTTTTAGGAGTTAGATTTCCAGTACCTGTAAGTAATACGTTTACTATTAATCTAAAAAAAGAACTTGTTGATAAACTTAAAGAACAGCCACGAATTAAAATTACTCTATTTTCTGTTTATGGCGATGAGTTTGTTATTGAGACTTTTAATTTTATTAAAAAATATAATTTTTAATGTTTACTTATATTTATTTTTAGTCATTTATTTTAAATGAGTCGTTCTTAAGGAGGCATATAATGTTTATTAGGTTTACTTTGATAATTTCTCGTATATTTTCATTTTACGTATTAGGTATATTTTTGCTCTCAGCAGATTTTAAGACATATTGTGATAAGGAGAATTTTTATTGTTACAAAAAGTATTTAGAGGAGTTTAAATCTGGAAGTATAAGTCGTATTCTTTTTATTAAAAGTGAGATGATGGAATCGGGTAAGATAAACTTAAGGGAAACGATTATGAAAGCCAATGAGGAGTATGGTAAAGCAATTGAAGCAGGTTCACCAGATTATTCTTTAGAATTTAAGATAGTTGGTGAGCATAGGGCAGTTAATATTAAGCAGGTTATTTTTGATGGAGTAGAAGCAGAGCCTTCAATATTTCATCTTTTTGAACCTAGTTGGCAGCTTGCAGAGATTAAAGATTTTCAGATGGGACCATCTAGTGTTAATAAACGATTTTTAGGAGTTATATTTCCAGTACCTGTAAGTAATACGTTTACTATTCATCTAAGGAAAGGGCTTATTGATAAACTTAAAGAACAGCCACAAATTAAAATTACTCTAATCTCTGTTTATGATGATGAGTTTGTTATTGAAACTGATAATTTTATTAAAAAATATGATTTTTAATGTTTTCTTATATTTATTTGTAGTCATTTGTTTTAAATGGGTTGTCTTTAAGGAGTCATATAATGTTTGTTCAGGTTATTTCAAAAATGTTTCTTTGGTTTTCATTTTACGTGTTAGGTATATTTTTACTCTCAGCAGATGTTAAGACATATTGTGATAGATTTTATTTTTGTTATAAAGAGTATGTAGAGGATTTTAAATCTGGAGGTATAAGTCATATTTATTTCAAAAAAAGAGACATGACGGAAGTGTCTAGGGAAGAACTCAGGGAAACGATTATGAAAGCCAATGAGGAGTATGGCAAAGCAATTGAAGCAGGTTATCCAGATTATTCTCTAGAATTTAAGATAGTTGGTGAGCATAGAGCAGTTAATATTAAGCAGGTTATTTTTGATGGAGTAAAAGCAGAGCCTTCAATATTTCATCTTTTTGAACCTAGTTGGCAGCTTGCAGAGATTAAAGATTTTCAGATGGAACAAGTTAAAGCTGATTCTAAACTTACAGAAGTTATTTCTCCAGTTCCAGTAAGTAATACTTTTACTATTAGACTTAGAAAACGACTTGTTGATAAACTTCGAAAACAGCCTAGAGTTAAAATTACTTTGATCTCTAGTTATGGTAAGAAATTTATTATGGAAACTGATAATTTTATTAGAGAATATGATTTTTAATGTTTTATCTTTAATTTAGAAATTAATATTTGATTAATTTTTTATTAATTTTGATTAGTGCAATATGTTAATTAAATTATTAATGTAATTGATTGATCAAAATTTGATTTTCTGGAGGATTTGATTCATGTTTGTAAGGAAAGTCTTTTTAAAATTATTATTTGTAGCAAGTTTACTTGTATTTTTTAATGCTTCTGCAAAAGAATCACAGGATTTTACCGTATCTTATTTAAGTAATTGCGATCGCTCATTAGATATTGAATTGAATTTGGTTAATGGTGGTAATTCATTTGTAATTGATTATAGTTCTTATTCTGACATTATTAGTATATATCTTAATCTTAAGAGTGATCATTCAATTTATTTAAAGACTATTGAACTTAATGGAAATTTTATTCATATTGACTCCTCTTTTCTTAAAGGTAGACCTATGGATGTGTCTGAGGTAGATGGGAGAAGGGGTGTTAATGTTTATTTTGACTTTAATCGCTGCAAATTTGAATGGAAAAAATTAATTGGGACTGCTAAGGGAGAAGACTTAAAATTTTGTGTTATTTGCATTGAAGAAGAGAGCAAGTTAGAGAAAAAGTATCAGTTTAGAGTTAGTGCAGCAAATTTAATTAAATTAATTGATACTTTGGAACTATTACCATAGTTATTTGTTTTGAATATATTTTAAATTAGTTGTCTTAAAGGAGTCATATAATGTTTGTTCAGGTTATTTCAAAAATGTTTCTTTGGTTTTCATTTTACGTGTTAGGTGTATTTTTACTCTCAGCAGATGTTAAGACATATTGTGATAGATTTTATTTTTGTTATAAAGAGTATGTAGAGGATTTTAAATCTGGGAGTATAAGTCATATTTATTTCAAAAAAAGAGACATGACGGAAGTGTCTAGGGAAGAACTCAGGGTAACAATAATGCGCGCAAATGAGGAGTATGGCAAAGCAATTGAAGCAGGTTTTCCAGATTATTCTTTAGAATTTAAGATAGTTGGTGAGCATAGAGCAGTTAATATTAAGCAGGTTATTTTTGATGGAGTAAAAGCAGAGCCTTCAATATTTCATCTTTTTGAACCTAGTTGGCAGCTTGCAGAGATTAAAGATTTTCAGATGGAACAAGTTAAAGCTGATTCTAAACTTACAGAAGTTATTTCTCCAGTTCCAGTAAGTAATACTTTTACTATTAGACTTAGAAAACGACTTGTTGATAAACTTCGAAAACAGCCTAGAATTAAAATTACTTTGATCTCTAGTTATGGTAAGAAATTTATTATGGAAACTGATAATTTTATTAGAGAATATGATTTTTAAATAAAACTATTATTAATAGTTATTATTTAATCATATTTAGTTTACAAAGTTAAATATTATTGATATAATTAATTTATGATATTTAAGAAATGTAAGAATGATTTTGAAAATTTATTATTTAATAAATATACAATCGATCCATTGAAGCTTTACAGGTATTCTTTATTTTTTAGGAATTACATAGAAAATTCAGCAGAAGATGCATTAAGACCTGGGATTAGATTAGATTTTTTAAATTCCTCCACATTTGATTTAAGTGATTTACAACCTTTAAGCTTAGAACTTAGCGAGGCACTTCTTGAGGCAATGATAAGTTATAGGTTTAATGGAGCAGGATATATTTTAATTAAACCTAAGGTGCTAGATGAAGATTTAAGCAAAAGTGTGAAAGATGAATTGCCAGTTGGATTTAAATATTTAGACTATAATCGGATAATAGATGATCACAGTAGTGATTATTTAGAATATCTGCAAGATGATGGTACATCTATTATTTTGCACAAGAGTAGAGTTATAATCCATGAAAATTTTGATTATATACTAGGCGAGCATATTCCAGTTTATACCCAAAGCTTACTTTTAAGTATCTGTCTCTTAGAGCAGATATATTCAGAGATTGAAAAGCGCATTGGGCAATATAATTTTTTGTTTTATAAAGATGAGCAGCTAGTTGAACTTATGGAATCATTGCAAGATGCTAAGAATCAGATTGGTCTTAGTACTAAGGGTAAGGGATTATTTTCTACGTTTTTTAAAAGTAATGATGGTGTAAATAAAGGCTTAGGCAGGGTTGGGTCTGAGATTGACCTTGTGTTTGAGAGGCTAAAGGGTGGTTTGAGTAATGAGGGAATTTTTTATAGTGCTGATGAGGGTGCAAGTTTACAGGTTATAAAGTACGATCTTGCATTTTTAAAGGATGCATTTGAACTTGTAAAAGCAAAGATAGGTGCTGATAGTAAAGAACCCTTAACAAGAAGTTTTAATGAACAGGTAAAGGGTTTGGGAAGTGATGGAAAAGGAGACAGAGCTAATTATATTGATTTTTTGCATACCGTGCAAGAAGCAGCAGTGATTTCAGTTAATCTTAAGTTAAGTAAGTATTACAGACTTAGCATGCGTTTTAATGATCTAGTCATATTAAGTGATGAGCAAAAATTAGAGAGAGATATGAGATTACTGGATGTGTATTCTAAATATCTAGAGATTATAAAGTCGCATTCTTTAAGTGATGATGAGGTTGCGATATTAAAGAATAAATTACATTTTGATTTTTGATTTTAAATTTTATTTTAGGAGGCTTAGTAATGGAGAATGCTGATATTAATGTTTCAGATGAACTTAAAGGAGATATTTCTCTTAGTGAGAGTTTAAATAATACTGGTCATAATAGTATTAATGATACTGATAATAGTACTTATAATAATATGGTTTTTACTAAAGTTAATAATCTTAATAAGATTGATAGTGTTAATAATAATGAATTACTAGCCAGAGCTGTATGGATTACTAGACTTGCTGATGATAATTTAAGTTTTAGTTATAGTACACAAGAGCTTTTAGGTGCTGGGAATTCATTAGATAAAGTTTTAGATATTCAAGTATGCGAGCTTATAAGGAAATATGTTGATGAGAAGCAAATAATGGCAGTTGCAGGTAATCTTGATATTTTTAATTTAAGTGATGGGGTTAAGGATATACTCTTAAGGCTTGCAAATGCAAGTATTGATTCATCTAAGAACAGTAATAATTCATATAGTTTAATGACCTTTAGTAAGGGCAATTTAAAGGAGGTATTAAATTTACGAAATCCGAATAGTACAATAAAGGATTATAAAGATTTAAGACAAGCAATGTTGAATGAGTGGATGCAAATTAAGCAAGAGTTTTATAATGTTAAATCTTAAGTTTTAGATCTTAAGTTATTTTGATAATTATTTAAAATTTAGTTAAATTTAAAAATTTTAAGGAGAGTATTTATGCCAGACGAGAGTGAACCTAGGGAAGTTACCCCTACTGTTGAAAAGAGTAGGATTAAGAACGAAATAGCATCCCTTAGGACAAAAAGACAAACATCAATTTTGGAACAACTTAAAAACTATAGCACATATCCAGCTGTTTTTGATAAAATCAATCAGTTTGGAGCATCTGATTTTTATTTTACCCATAGGGGAGGATTGCAATATTCTGTAGCGGATAAGTTAGAAAATTATCAGGCTATTAATTTTTGTTATAAAAGAGGAGTTAAACTAGTTATTGAGAATGGTATGGCACCTCGAGTAGCATATGGAGGTCTTAGTGATCTTTATGGAATTTGCATAGATTACGATGAGGCTACAAAAACGGCGACAGTAATATCAACAGCTAGCAGTTTTGAGTGTATTTTACTCTCAGATTCTAGTATTAAAGCTGGGGATAAGTTAGCTTTTGATGATCTTGGATTTCTTGGGAAGGTTATTGACTCTACTCCCGTGCAAGCAATAGCTTTAAGTGATGCTTATGAATTTAAAGATAAGCCCGGATTTCATGGTACAAAGATTATGTTTGTAAGTATGCCTGCTGCACAGGTTGTGAGTGGTTAATAATTAAATTTAAGTTGAATTAAAAAAAATTAGTTAAAAATTCAAGGAGAAACTAAACATTGAGTGAAAGTCTATTTAATAATGAAGAATTTATAAATACTATTAGGGATTCTATGTCCCTTGATAAACCAATCCCTGAATATTATCATTTTTTTGATAATGAACAAATAGAGAGTGGTGATATATCGCTTGCAAGCGAAAAGGTTATAAAGTGGAATTCAAATATAGTAGATCAACCAACGCTTAGAGTAAATGATTTTAGTACTGTAGCTACTATCAAGTTTAAAAAACAAGTGGTTCTTGTTAACTATTTACCATTTCAGTATGCCTTTACATATTATGCACCTGATGGGAAATTAGATGTGCAGGCAATTAATAACATTAATATGAGAGACGGACTTAAGTATTCATTATCCGAGATACATAAGCTTTTAAGTGCACATTACTTAAGAGGTGGTTTGTGTTTTTCAAGTGATAAGAAGAATCGTCGCACTCTTCTTGTTGATGATGCTAATAGAGAAACCATGTATGGGTTACTTAATATTCCAGGTCAAATAGATAAAACTGTTAAAGTGACGCAAGCTTTAGATCTAATAAAGGCTTTTAATGCTGAATTGGGTAAGATCAATTTGGAAGATGAGAGAAAAGTTCCTTTTAAAGTATTAACAACACCTAAAGTTAAAGCTCTCTTACTTGAGAGACTACGTAATAATAATTATTCATATAAGGACATGTTATTTGACTCTTTAAGTTCAATAAATAATGATGCTGATATTGAGCTTGAGACTACGAATTTATTAGATGATGAGATGTTAATTTATCCAAGAAGTTCTAAGCTTTTGGTGTTAAAAGATGGACATCCTCCGATTTTAAATGCATATACACAGATGTCAAGTAGTAATTTTAGGACTAGTTTTCTAGATTTTTCTATTGGAAGCATCATTGCAAGTCAAGAATCAATACTTAGACTTAAGATAAATTGGACCTGATCATGGATAATGAGAATTTGGGTAAGATTTATGCCAAGGTACTAGATTTACTGATGCTTAAGTCTGAGGATCTTAAGTTTAGCGAATTTAATGTATATGTAGATTTGCTTGAGAATGTTTTGCTTAGCAAAGGTTTAGGACTTGGGGATTTAAATATGAGCAAGATATTTTTGCTTATATATTATTTTCTTGGGTGTGAACTTAAAAAGAGAGGCAAACTTTTGCATTTTGATTGTAATAAAGTTAAGTCCGAGAGACTGGGTGAAATATCGGTTGAATATTCTGGTTATGTTTTGCATAATGAGTCTTTAAATAAGGATTTTTGCGTTGCTTTTAGTAATCTTGTAGAAGATATTAAGACTTGCAAGAGAACATTAATAGGCGTTGTATGATGAGTGGTCTTGGTCTAGCTATAACTAGTAGCATTACAAGATATTCAAGACCTATGTTTTTATTTAAGAGGAACTTAATTAAGAATAGAACTAATGCTTCTTATGAGAAACAGACTTTAAGAGAGACCCCTATTAATTTTGATGGTGTGTTTTTATTTAAGGATGAAGATACGGTTGAGCTTTTTGATTCAAATATTTTTATAAAAGAAATGCACGCTAAGGTCTATACCTTAGATACTATTGATTTTAACCTGGAAGATCAGGTACTAGTGGATGAAGATTTGATGGAGATTATAAGTGTGAATAAGTATTATGTATATTTAAAAACCGGATATACCGTTTTAATTCTTAAGAAACTTTAATTATCCTTTAAGGAGAATATTTGTGTTACTTAATTTATATGAATCACAAACTTTTTTAACAAAAATACTAATTATGTTTAAAAATTACTTAAAGCATCATTCTTTCAAGATAGAGGTTATCAATTCTTATAATCGTTTGTATTTAACTGACTTAAGAGATGATTATTCTTACCTGTTAATCATAAATCCTAAAGGTTTTGATTGCTTAGATCCGCGAGCTTTAAGAAGTGGCAATTTTTATTCTAGTGTTAATGAATTTGGATTAAAGTTTACTCTTTGTTTTATGGGGTTTGTAGGGGATGTTAGTGATCTTAAAATTTATGTTAATTTACATAAAATTTATGAATGTTTCTTGGATTTTTTGCATGAAAATTCTTGCAAATTTGAATTTATAAAATCATTAGAGGATGAATATGATTTGTCTTTAAATTATTATCTTAAATCCACAGGTGATTTGTTAAATGGGGGAGGTAGTAATGTTGCTTATAATAGCGGAAGGGCAATTTTGGGGTTAACCCAGTCTTACAGAGCAGACATACAAGTTATTGAGATTAAAAATTAAATTTAAAAATAGGAGATTATATGCCACAAGATACAATTAGTGTCAATTTAATTGAAGATACAGTTAGATTGCATAGCATTGGTTATTATAATCCTTTGCTTATTTATAAGAGCGAGGTTTTAAAAGAGGGACATTTTGTTTTAAGTGTTTCAAGCTTTAAAGAGACTTTAGAGTCTATTGAGATTAGAGAGGAGCTTGAGGCTTCAGCAGAGCAAGTTAACTCGGCTATTCTTGAGCGTGAGTTTTTGGCACAAAGTTTTAGTGATTTTTTTAATTCAGAAGGGCTTAGATCTTTTAATTTATATCTTTATAAAGATATAAATACAATAGTTAAATTCTTAAAGAAAAATATATATCCATTTGTAATCTTTGTAGAAATGGTGAGAGATATTTTTAAAAGGGATTTTGATGAGATTAGTGGGCTTACTAAATTTGTGGTATTCTCAACTAATAGTGAGAAGCTTCCTGAGTTTATAGAGGTTCTACCTGTAAGCCAGAGGGATAAAGCCATTTTGATTTATGATAGTGGTGGAGATAATTTGCATCTTAAGTTCATGGCTAAATATTTGCATGAGGCTAGTATTTTTCATGCAACTAATCCTTATGGAATGACATTAAGAGCCAAACCAATTTATGATGCGACTTTAATTAGTCATTTAAGAGGCAGTAATATTAATTTTTATTCTCTTCTTAATGAGACTGGTAGAGATGGTGTTTTGGCTTTCAAAGAAGGGGTAGACTGTTCAGGTGGGCCAATTGATGAGTCCTTTACGTATTATCTTTTAAAAAATGAATCAACACGTGAGCTGATTCGTATTTGGAACCGTAATAATAGGCAAAATAGTAAGCTTAGTCAGTTAAAATTTGCTGATGGGAGACCCAATGCTTACACCGCAGGTCTTGAATGTTTATTTAAAGAGTTTAAAGAACGTGGACTTATTGTATCTTTTGGTGATATTAAATTTGGACTTAAGGCAGATAATGCTTTGGGCTTAAGTTTATCCATTCGTATTAAATATAATGATAGTTTTAAGAGTGTGGTTTTAAATATAAGTAGTGATGATATTAATGATTATTTAAGAAAGGAGGCTGTCTAATGAAAGATTATTATTCATTGGATTTAGTATTTTTTAGTTTTGCAGGTATGCTCATAGATAGGGGAAAGTTACAATATTCAACATCTCCTAATGTTATGGCTACTGCCAGCACTGAAGAGAAGAATGTTCCTATTCCAAGCTTTAGGGATCCTAGAACTATTATTCATATATTTAGTTTAGAGCTTACCAAGGGTTCATTTGATTATAGAATTTTAACTAAACTTAGTAATGAACAGTTTTACTATTCAACTTCCAAAAAGGATAAGCTTAGGCCATTAGTGTTTAATGATCAGATGGGGCTTAAGATTATTTCTAATAGTGCATTTTTTTCTGAAGTGCCTAGTAGGACTTATGCAAATAATAATGATACTGTAAATTTTATAATTCACGCAATTAATTGCGAAATTGAGAGGGGGTAATTTGTGAGATATAAATTAAAGATTTTGACTAATCATAAGACTTATGAATATGTTTTAAGGGATATTCCTATGTATGATTGGGATTCTATTTTAGGATTTGATGCAAGTCAAGAGACTTTAAGACGAGAACTTAATAGTTTGCCTATTCTTAAGCGAATAAGCACATTAATGATATCACAATCTTTTTTTGATGAATTTTACGAAATTATTAGTACTAATAGGGAGCATTCATTTTTATATAAATATCAGCTTCCCACCATTTTTTTTGCTGTTCAGTATGCTTTGGTAGAAAAGATAGAAGGATTTAAAGAACCCAGTTTAGTGTATGTTGAGAGTTTTCAGGATCCTGGTGGAACTTTTGTTAAGTATCCACATATTGATGATAGGTGGAATTATAATGATTTGGTGTCTGGTGGTAAGTAGCATTTTAAGGATTATTTTGAATTAAGGACATTAAATTTGAAGGACGGTTTATGAATCGTAGTGCAATTTTAAGTGAGTATTTTAGTTATTTAAGGTATTTAAGGAGTGAGGATTGCAAATATTATTTTCCCGTTTTAATGGGAGTTTGCACTTTTGCTGAGGTTAAGCGATTTAAATATGCTGAACTTTTAGAAATTAATAAGATTGCTAATTTTAAGCTTAAGAAGGAAATGTATGAAAACTTTTTAATTGCAAATTTATAGGAGATTTTGTGTATGAGTTTAGATAAACTTGCTAATGTGATGCAGGATTTATTTTATGATTTCGATTTAAGTAGTGATTTAGAAGAACATTTAAAATTTGCAGGAAGTAATAAGTTTTTAGAGGAACAGATGACCTCTGTATTAAATGAGCCTGGGATAGTTAGTGGTTTTAAATCTGAAGATATTTTAAATGATAGGTTTATGAGTGAGTTATTAGTTGAGTTACCAAGAATTGATATTGGTTTGCAAGAACTTAAGACACGTAAAGCTTTAAGTCAAGTTTCAGATTTTAAAGGAGATGTAAAAAGTGTAGAGAGAGACAATAATTCAATTGGGGTTATGTTTTCAGATTTAAAGTTGCCGTCTAAGCTTAAGCCTGAGGATGAGTTAAGTTTGCCTTACTTTGGTGGTGCAGGTGCAGGTGCAGGTTCACTTTTGAATTTAGATAGAAATATGCTAGACTTAAAAATTTTTAAATCTTTAAGCGATTTTGATGAAGATTCTATGGTAGTTTCTAATAATTTTTCTAATAATTTTAAGTTAAAAGAGAATAGTGTTGCAAGCAAGGGCACAATTAATGATGTAACTTATAGTGATTTTGAGAGGAAGAGGATTGAGGACATGCTTGCAAGCACGGGTAAGTTTGATAATCAAGTGGACATGAATGATTTTATTCGTAAGACTTGTAGTTTTAAATCGTTATTATCTAAGGTTGAGAGTACACCTGATGCTCTTTTTGATACAGTTAAACTTGCAAGTTCTCTAAAGGGAACTAATAGGCAATTTGATGCTAATTCGGAAGCTGTATCTGTTGTTTATGATTTATTTAAGAGAGATGGTTTGAGAGATGGTTTATCTTCCCTTAAGAATGATGTAGGGGGAAGAGAGAATTTTTCTGAGTTTTTGGGTACGGGAATGAGTTTGGATGAGCGAGTAAAACAGCGTCTTTGTGATGCATGCTTAAATTTAGATTCGAGCGTAAATGCAAGTATAAGTTCAGGTATAAGTTCAGGTATGAATGTAGATATAGATTCAAACTTAATTGATGCTCAAAGGCGAGTTACAGGTGATTTAAGACCAGACAGTTTCGGACTAATTAATGATGTGCGTGGTGATGATATGCATATGCTTGTAGAAGAGGTAAGGGAATTTTTAAGTTGGGCTTGTGGCATAGATTTAGAGAGGAGTATTATAGAGCCTTTGGGTATGTATTTTACTAATATGGAGAGGGCCATTAATGGTTTAAGAGACGCTATAATGTTTAACATGCAAGGTGTTTCTTTGCAAGATAATATGCAGGACTATAAGATGGGCAGTGAAATTTCACGAATGCCTTAAAGGATTTTAAAGATATTTAGGGGATATTTAATATGGTAAAGGATGTAAAATTACTTATTTGGGAAGTTGTAAATCATATTTTAAGTCGTGCAAGTTCATCTAATTTTATAGTACTCTTTCCTCGACCTGATTTTAAGGGTCTTGTATATGTTCCGCAATTATTTTTTATATTTCCAAAATCAGGAGCTATTGAGGAAAATTTAAGTAGTGTTAGTAGCCAGTGCCCCATTATTAATCTGAATACCAGGCGTAGTGAATTTGTAAGTTATAATGTTACGGCAAACCCGGAGATAATTACTATTTCCAATGCGATTTTGTCTGCTGTTTATGATAAAGTTTTAGTTGATAGTCTCAAGAGAACGCCTTTTGCAAATAGTGCTTTAGAATTTGATTCTAATTTTATAAAGATGCAGTTTAGGGAAAGATTTAAAGCAGGTATTTTTTATAGCATTTATGGTGCATCAATAGGATTTCATGAAACTGCTATTATTAATTCTTTAAGCATTAAAGGTACTGCATTTGTAGATGAGCTTAATGTTAGTTTACAAATTAAAATAGTGAAAACTTTTAATTTTTTAACATATAAAGGTTAGAATATTATTATATAATAATTTATATTTAGGAGAATGTTTATGGTTAAATTTAGGTATATTGTATTATTATTTTCATTATTTTTATTTTTAAATCTTCATGCGGCACCTTTAAGGCCTTTTGATTTTGTCAATTGGAATTTTGATAGGGAAATTGAGGAAGCTTATGAGGCAAGTTATGAGGTTTTAGATGGTGTTTTAGTTAATGTTGATGACGTTAATAAAAATGTGAAATCTAAAAAAATTTTACAAAGAATATCAGAGCTTGAGGGATATTACAGATGTCTTGTAAATATGATAAGGGATGATATTTTTTTACAGGTAGAAGATGAATTTTTAAGAGAGTATGGACAGTATTTTGATGATGATGTTTTTACTGAGACTGATAATAGGTTTAAACAGGCAATAGAAATCCCTATGGAAAATGCGTTTGATAAATATAGGCATAGAGTTTTGAGTTTTAGTAATAAGACTTGGATTAAAAATCCAGATTATACCAAGTTATTCATTAAACTGCAGCTTAGAGAGATTGAGTTTGTGGAAAATTATATTACACAAAAGCTTGGTGTAAAATTAGGTGTTTCAAATGGTAGTTTGAATGGTCAAAAACAAGCAAGTCAAAGACATGCGGGTCAAAGACAGCCAAGTTCAAGACAAGCAGGTCAAAGATATGGTTCTCAAAGGCCCATTACCAGGAATGAGTATGAGAGACAAGTAGGTTTAAGACAAACAAGACCAAGTGATATGGTTAAAGAGTCTTATGATGATGAGGAACCAGTAATTAAAGAGAGTGGTGAGAGTTCAGAGAGAAGACCTATTCCTAGGAGTAATGATGAGAGTTTAGGACGTCAAAGACAGGCGGGTCAAAGACAGCCAAGTTCAAGACAGGCGGGTCAAAGACAGGCGGGTCAAAGACAGCCAAGTTCAAGACAGCCAAGTTCAAGACAGACAGGTTCAAGACCAGACAGCCAGAGAGCAAAAAATGTAAGACCAAGTGGTGTTAAGAAAAGTAATATTAGACCAAGTAGTACAAGACCAAGCCTTAAGAGACCGGGGAGTGATATAAGGCAAAATTTTGTAAGACCTATTGTTAGGCCACTTGGTGAGAAGCCAGTTAGTTTTAGATCTGAGTACATGGAAGATGAGAATTAATATTACTATGTATTCTATTTATGCTTGAGGTTAGTAGTTAGGTTTACTAATATTAACCTTTAGGAGTTGATCAAGGGAGTTATGTTATTATTTCAATATGATTTTAAACTAGAATTTTATAGTGCTGGGGGTGAGATTAAAAATCGGAAACCAAAGTTTGTTATAGAAACAAAACATGGGGCCCCTATTATTAATATTGTAATTAGTAATGAATATTTCCTTGTGAGTGCTCTGCAATGTAAAAAGGCACGATTGCAATTGTTTAATATGCCTTTAAATTTTAATAAGTCTTTAAGGCATGGAGATATTGTTAAAATATACTATAAAAAATTTGCGCATGAGGATGATTTGGATTATAGATTTGTTATGGCTGGATATCTGGGTGCGCCTATTGATTTTGATTTTGACAATGGTGATTTTATTTGTCAGTATGAAGTTTATCTTCTGTCCCAAGATACGTTTTTAAATAAAAAACTTGATACTAAAAATTACATAGGCAAATCTTTAGAAGAGGCAATAAATTTGGCATTTCCAGGTCAAGCCATTATTAACATAGGCCCTCATGCTCGCAATCGTATAATAGGTGAGAGTTTTTATGCTCCTACTTTGAAGGAATTTATAGAAAAACTTATTGAAAACTATGTGCATTTGATTTTTGTTGATGTTGGGGAGTTAGACTTTAAGGTTGATACTAAATTTGTTTTTATTAATTTTGATAAACTATGTGACCAAAGAGTTTATAAGAAGCTTGAAGATTATGCACTTGTATTTATTCCTCAAAGAGAAGTGAAATTTGTGGGCCAATCTGCCATTAATTTTTGGAATACTACACTGCTCTTTACAGATAAGATTAAGGTTGGAGATGGGGTTGAATTTATAGATAGGTATGGGAAAGTTGTTAGGGCTTTTGTGCAAGAGACTAGTGCTAATTTAAGCAATGTGGGTGATTGCACATTAAAATTGAAGCTTTATGATGAATCTAATATTTTATAGGTAGGATAAATTTATGAGCAAAACTTATGAAATTTCTAGAAGGATAGGAAGTTTAAGTAATGATTTGGCACTTGAGGCTGCTAAGAAATATTTACGTGATAATGTATTTATTTGTCGAATTGGAATTATTAAGGAATTTGATTTTAATTCCCAAGAAGGAATTGTTGTAATTGAAGAATATGAGGACTTAAGGATTAAGAGTCGCAATATCTCAAATTTAAAACTTGAACTTAAGGAAGATGATAGGGTAATCTTGCTTCAAAGTGGCATAAATATCTTTAATGAGAAAGATAATAATTATTTCGATAAACATTATTTTTATATCTTAAATGCAGTAAGTCTTGAGTATGCAGGTATTGATGTACAGAAATTGAGCATCAGTGCAAAAGAATTGGATGTGGTATGTGAGGATGCTTCGTTTAATTCTAAAAATGTGATATGTGATGGTGATCATACCAGGATCTCTTTTAAATCTCTAGTTATTGAGGCTAATAGTATTGAGTTTAAAGGCAATGTATATATTAATGGTAAATTATTTGAAAGTCATACACATGGGGTTGGTAGCATAACTTATGTTAATGCCAGTGGAGCTCCCACTCTTGCAACGGGTAATACCTCGGGTGTTGTGTAAATTTAAAAAGTTTAAAATTTGATTTAAATCTTTGTTTCGATCTTTATTCCAAGTTTCATTTGGATTTTTAGTATCATGTAGGTTGTTTCTCTATTTTATAAATTTGACAATTATTTTATTTGGTTTAAAAAATAAAACATTATTTTTATTTTTAATAAATTATTAATGAGATATGTTTTTCATATATAAGGGAGATATTGAAATATGAAAGCATTCAACATTTTGATTTTATTGATGGTTCTATTTTGTTGTTGCGAGGATGAAGAATATGTCAATAATTTGGGGATAGGTTATAATTTTGATGATATTGCCAGCAGTGATCTTGACATTGGTCTTGCCTTTGACCATCCTTCATTAGAAAATTTAATGACAGATTTTAATCTTTCAGGAGAAGAAAAAATAGCAGTTAGATTTTTAAGAAGTGCATTAACAGATCCTACAATTGCAGAAGGTATTCCAAATGTACGTACTTACAGTGATGATGAATTTTATGAGTTTTTAGTTGTTCTTAGTTCTTCTAAGATTAAAGAGGCAGTTGCTGATATAGTTGTGACATTAAGAGTACGAGATGACATACTGGATGCTATATATGAGCTTGCAGGTGGACATCCTAAAAGGGATGGTTTTGAAGTCCAACTTGCTACTAAGCAGAGAGAATATTTAAAATTTTTGAAAATATCTTGTGGTGGTGATAATGGTTACAGGGGTGCATATCTGTCACTTAAAATGGCTAATTGTTCAAACATATTTACATCCTTAAAAAGAGAAATATATGATGTTTTGCATGAGTATTAGATTTATTTAATTAATTAGATTTGTTTAATTAAATTGTTGCATTGTAACTTGAGTTTTATTTTATATTTACCGTTTCTGTTTAAAATAAATCTTGAAATCTATAAATCTCATTACTGAAGATAAAAATTTATCCTCAGTAATATTTCTTAAGTAGTATTACTGAGTGCTACTTAAAGTTTTATTATTTATCCTCTCCAGGAACTTTGAATTTGGGATTAACATTGGTTATCCCTTTGTGTCTTGATAGAATTGTTTTTATAAATTCATTAAATATTTTACTACTTAAAAGTATTTGGTAGGTTTGCTCTTGATTATTTGTTTTGTCTTTAATAGTGATTTCTGCTTGCAAGCTTTCTCCTTGTTGATTTTTAAAAAGATTGCCAAAAATGGATATTAATTTATCGCTGCCAATGACTTGAGGTTCCTTAAATGTAGGCATGTTCATTATGCCATAAAGGTATACATCTTTACCTCCGTAAGATTTAATTTTGTTTTTTGCCTCTCTTAAAATTGAATTTCGAGTCTCATTATAATAACTTTGAATTATGCCAATAACATTAGCATCATGTGTTTTTTTGCCAAGATCTAATTCTAGGTTGGGATGATTTGTAAGTTTAAATGATATAATTTTAATGTTTGTATCAAAAATTTCAAGTAATATGAGAGGTGTAATGTTTGAATTGTATCCATCATTATACTTAATCGGTGCTACTGCATATGAGTATTTAATTTTATTCTTTAATTCTGGTATTATGTTTTTATCTGTTCCTACGATATGTTTGCTTTTAATTTTTATCCAACTAAAACCGCAGACTTGTACTCTACATTTTAATGGCATGTGAGGTGGTTGGAGACAAATATTAGTTAAGTAGTCTTCAAATAGTTCAAATGCTCGGTGTATGCTGTGGATACGCTCTCTTTTGGGAGGAATAGATTCTTTGTAATCGTTTTCTAAACTGGTCTCATTCTCATCCGTTTCGTCTTCTTCTGCCATGGATGGTTTATTAGGTTGGGATATTTTACAGGTTATAAGTAGTAGGGTTAATAAAATAATTATCTTTTTCATTTATACATCCTTTCAAATTAAATTTTTATCACTTATTAGTATTTTATTATTCTCCTTAATTATTATCTTTAAGTATTTTTACATTAAGATTTTATCTAAATGCTTGCTACTATGTTAGTAAATACATAGTGATTTAAGTCATATTAATACATGTAAATAATATAATTTAAATAATCTTCACGCAAGTAATTTTTAATTTTTTTGATTACCATGATTACTAAAAATTAATTAGACTTAAAGGTTAATTATTGTGAATGAGTACCGCTAACTAACGGGTACTCTAAATTTGCTATTTGCAGTTTTAGTTTTTGGATGCTTTGCTATAACTTCTTTTAGGAATTCATTGAATAATTGAGCATCTAGCAAGATTGTGTGGGTGGTTGTTTCTTTACTTAATGTGTCTTCGATAGTTAATTCGCCTGATATGAAGAACCAATCACCATTTTTGTAATGCTGTGAAAAAGCAGTTATGAGTCCATCTCCTCCATTTGGAAAGAATGCATATAGTTCTCCATAAATACTTATATTTTTATATCCTAATCTTCTAGTTGAGATCTCCAGCTGATTAGCTATTTTATCTCTTGTTCCTTGCATGTTTCCATTGCGAAAATCTAAATTTAGTTTTTTGTGGTTTGTGAGTTTAAATGACACTATTTTAACATACTCAACTAAGCTTTCAAATAGTATTAAAGGCATGACATACTTAGAGTAGTTTTCATTATTCTTAATAGGAGCTACTGCATATGAGTATTTAAATTTGCCTTGAAATACTGATGATGGTTTTCCGTTTTCTCCAATTATATCTTGTACATTGCTTTTCATCCAAGTGAGATGGCAGGTGTGATTACTAGGTGTTATTGCGTGACCAGAGAGACATACATCTAAGGTTCCCTCAGATATTTGCAGTGGTTCTGGTTGGTAGTCATATTCGTCTTCTGTGTCAGTGTTTGTCTTAACAGAGCGTGTAGAGCCTGATTTAATGGCGTATTTAAGATTTGGTTTGTCATATTGATCTTGCGACACATGACATGTTATGAAGATTGGTAATAAAATAATTATTCTCTTCATATTTACCCCCTTTTATTTTTAGAGTACATATTTTAAATATGTTTTTATTTTATCGATTTATATAATAAATTATTTTGATTTATAAAACAAATTTATTTAACTTTTTTTAATTAAATTAACTTCCAAAAAGGTATTTAAAAATAGTTAAAGGTTATTAAAAGTTGTTACAGGGGTATTACAGATATATTACTTAAGGTTGTCTTTAAGTGAATTTTTTAAAATTTATTTTTCAACCTTAAGTAATGAACTTTAATTTAATTAACTATTGTTTTTTAATCTAATTGTTAATTGGAACTCTAAATTTGGTATTTGCAGTTGTGGTCCCTTGATGTTTAGATACAACTGATTTTAGAAATTCATTAAATAATTTACCACTTAAGAGTATTTTGTGGGTTGTCTCGTTGTTTGTTTTTGTGTCTTTAACTTTTATCTCTCCTTTCATAAGGTTCCATTTACCATTTTGGTAAAGAGCAGTAAAAGCAGATATTAACTCATCCCCACCAGTTGGAGTTATTGCATTTAATATTCCATAAGGATATACGTTTTTGTATCCCGCTTCAGATGATTTTTCTACCTTAGGTATACCTTGAATAAATCCACCCAAAACGTTTTTGTTGTTAAAGTCTAGGTTAGTGTGATTTATTAACTTAAAAGAGGTTACTTCAATATTCTCGTCCATGCTTTCAAATAATATTAAAGGCATGACGTACTTACTGTAATTATCATTATATTTGATAGGTGATACTGAATATGAGTATCTAAGTTTCCCTTTTAAAGCTTCCAGTGGTTTTTGATTATCCCCAATAATTTCTTTGGCTTTAATTTTCATCCAAGTGATTTGGCATTTTGGTGGGCATCCACACAAAAACCAACTGCAGATTGGACACATGCATTTTTCAGTAGTCCCTTCAAGTATTTCAAAAGAGGCCTCTTCTTTTGTTAATTCTTCATGTTCATCATCTTCTTTTTCATCTTCTTTTAAATGTTTTTTTGATTTGTCATTATGCATGATTGCTTGCTCAAGCTTAGGTTTAATATTTATAATACTATCACTTAAGAAGCAAGATGTTATAAATAACGGTAGTAAAAAAGCTGTTCTTTGCAATTTTGACCTCCCCAAGTGCAGAAGTATATATCTAAAAGTTCATTTTTCATTTAAGTTCAATATTTAATAATTTAATGTTTAGCATATTTATTTAGTATTTAGCTTATTTATTTAAAATTTAGCTTATTAGAGGATGTATTTGTGGTTAAGTACCTTTATATCGTAAAAAATGCTTATTTAATATTAGGTAGTTTTGTGTTAACATTTGTTTTACTAACTTTGGTTTTAATTGTTTTTTTAATTTTTATTAAGGGGAAGTTAATTTTGTGTAATGAGATGTGTTGTTTGATAGTTAAGATATTTATAGAATAACGTGAATTATTGCAGAATAATTGTAATGTTATTCTTAAATCTTATATGAGAATCTAGTCACCCGGAAGTTCTGGTGACAACTTTATAAAAAATAGAAATTTTAATTAGGATGGGTATATGCACGATCATGTAGAGGCTGCAGAAGGGATTTTAGATAAGGAATACAAAGTTTTAGATAAAGGTTTTTTAAGACTTGTTGACTATATGGGTAGTGATGAGCGAATAGTAAATTCTGCTAGAGTTTCTTATAGAGATTCTAAGGCAAAAAGGGATAATGCTGGTCTTATTGACTATTTGGTAAGAAATGAGCATACAAGTCCACTTGAGCAAGTGGTTTTTACTTTTCATGTTAAAGCGCCAATCTTTGTAGCAAGACAGTGGATGAGACATAGAACATCAAGAATTAATGAAGTCTCAGGCCGTTATAGTTTGATGAGAGAAGAGTTTTATGTTCCTTGCAGGGAAGATTTTAAGAAACAAAGTATTACTAATAAACAGGGACGTTCAGATGAGCCTGTTGATGATGATATTGCTTTATCCTCTTTAGGTGGTCTAGATGAGAGTTATAAGACTTCTTACAAGATTTATAATGATATGATCAAGAATGATGTATCCAGGGAGCTTGCAAGAATAACTCTGCCTTTAAGTTTGTATACTGAATGGTACTGGCAAATTGATCTTAATAATTTATTTCATTTTATTAAGCTTAGATCATCAGGACATGCACAAAAAGAGATAAGAGAGTATGCTAATGTCCTATTAGATATTGTTAAGTTAGTAGTGCCCTTAGCAACTGCTAGTTTTAAGAGACATATTTTGGGGGGCGTTATGCTCTCAAGTGAAGAGGTATGTGAGATTCGGAAAGTATTAGATTTAACCAAACTGAATTTACATGATAAGAGTTTAAATCGGTTAAAAGAAAAACTTAATTTATGATTTGTTATGAAAGGAGTTAAGTATATTTTAGTAGTTTATGCTTCAAAGACAGGGAATGTGTCGCGTTTTATTGCAAAAACGGGCCTTAAAGATATTTTTCATGTAGTTACAGGTGATGAGATCGTAAGTAGGCCTTATGTGTTACTTACATATACGTTTTCTTTTGGAAAAGTTCCACCTGAGGTAGAGAAATTTTTAAAGCATAATTTTAAGCTTATGGTTGGAGTTGCTGGTTCTGGAAACAGAAATTGGGGTGATTCATTTTGCAATGCTGTTAATTTAATAAAAAATGAATATAATGTTTGCGAAATATTAAGATTTGAACTTTCAGGAACATCACATGATGTTGAGAATTTTGTAGAAAGGATTAAAAATGAAACACTTAGAGTTAAATAATGAAATTATGGTTTTAAAGGATGGATTTTACAGATTAGAAAAAGATCTTGAGGCTTTGAGTGTTTTTTTAAGTGAAGTCAATTCTAAGTCTTTAAAATTTGAAAATCCAAATGAGAGAATGCATTATTTAATTGATAATAATTTTTATGAAAATTTTTATGAAAACTATTCTGAAGAGCAGATACTTGAAATATATAATCTTGTAAGTCTTGAGAATTTTCAGTTTAAGTCTTATATGAGTGCTTCGAAGTTTTATAAAGATTATGCACTTAAGATGAATGATGGGAATACTTATCTTGAATCTTATGAGGATAGAATAATTGCAGTTAGTCTCTTTTTAGCAGATGGATGTTTTGATTTTGCTTTAAAACTTGCTTTAGAGATGATCAAACAACGCTATCAGCCTGCAACACCTACATTTTTAAATGCTGGTAAGAAGGTACGAGGTGAGCTTGTATCATGTTTCTTGTTGGAAGTGGGAGACTCTCTTAATAGTATTACTTTTAATGTCTCTTCTGCCATGCAGCTTTCAAAAATTGGTGGAGGAGTGGCTTTAAATCTTTCAAATATTAGGGCTAGGGGTGAGGAGATACGGGGTATTCCTAATATTGCAAAAGGAATTATTCCCGTTATGAAGCTTTTGGAAGATGGATTTAATTATGCAGATCAGATGGGACAGCGAAAAGGTGCTGGTGCTGTATACTTAAATATCTTTCATTATGATATAGAAGATTTCTTGGATACTAAGAAGATTAATGCTGATGAGAAGAGCCGTGTTCAAACATTATCATTAGGAGTAATAATTCCAGATAAATTTTTTGATATTGCAAAACAAGGTAAAAATTATTATGCTTTCGCACCATATTCTCTTTATAAGGTAACTGGTCGTTTTATGAATGAGATCGATTTTGACTTAGAATACGACTTGTTTGCAAGTGATCCTCGTATTTTGAAAAAAGAGATTTCTGCTAGAGATATGTTGATTCGTATTGCTAGGCTGCAATTTGAATCTGGATATCCTTATATAATGTACCAAACAGCATGTAATTTAAATAATCCACTAAAAGGTCTTGGAAAAATTAAGATGTCTAATCTTTGTACAGAGATTTTTCAGATTCAAACACCATCAGTTATTGGTGATTATGGTGAGGAGGATTTGCTTGGATATGATATCAGTTGTATCTTAGGTTCACTCAATATTGTTAATGTAATTAATAGTGATTTTGAGTATACCGTTGATATTGCCATGAGGGCATTGACATCGGTTGTTGATAAGGCTGATATTAAAAATGCTCCAAGTATAAGGAAGGCAAATAATGATTATCATGCCGTTGGTCTTGGTGTTATGAATTTACATGGTTTTTTGATTAAAAATAAAATCTCTTATGAGAGTGCTGAGGCTTTGGATTTTGTTCGTACCTTTTTTATGTTATTAAATTTTTATTCCCTTAAGAGTAGTATGAATATTGCAAGAGATAGAGGCTGTGCTTTTAAAGATTTCAATAAGAGTGAATATTATAATGGAAATTATTTTGATATGTATTTGAGTGAAGATTTCACTCCTAAAACAGATGTTATAAAACAGATATTTAGTGGACTTAAGATTCCTCTAAAGAGTGATTGGGAGAGCCTTAAGCGTGATGTCCAAATGCATGGGCTTTATCATTCTTATAGGTTAGCCGTTGCACCAACTCAGAGTATATCTTATATTCAAAATGCAACAACATCTCTTATGCCTATTGTTGAACCTGTTGAAGCTAGGGTTTATGGTAATGCTACAACGTATTATCCAATGCCATATCTTAGTAGGGAAAATGCTTTGCTTTTTAAATCAGCATATTACATGGATATGAAAAAATTGATTGATCTTATAAGTGAGGCTCAGCGGCATGTTGATCAGGGAATTAGTACCTTGCTTTATGTTACAAATGAAACTAGTACCAGGGAACTTGTAAAACTTTACATTTATGCTAAAAATAAGGGACTTAAGAGCTTATATTATACGCGTAATAAAAATCTCTCAGTAGATGAATGTATTCTTTGTGCAATATAAATGCAATATATATATATGAAATATAAGTTTAGGAGAATTGTTAAATAAATATGAATAGAGAAGCTATAAATTGGAATAGATTAAATAATGGTTATACCAAGATGTTTTGGGACCAAAATATAAGACAATTTTGGGTAGATGAAGAGATCCCTATCTCTGATGATAAGTTGGTTTGGAATTCCTTAGATATCGAGGAGCGGGATGTTTATGAGAAGGTTTTAGGTGGACTTACATTATTAGATACAGAACAAGGTTCTGTTGGTATGCCTCGTATAGCTTTGGCCATAGATAATTTGGATTATAAACCGGTTCTTGGATTTATGGGTGCTATGGAGCATATGCATGCTAAGAGTTATAGTAGCATATTCTCAAGTCTATCAAACATAGAGCGAATAGATTATATATTTGATTGGGTAAAAACTTATAAGAATTTTCAAGATAAATTAGATCTGATCTTGGGGAAGTATAACAGCATACACGATAGAATGAGTTTATATAAGGCTTTGTGTACTTCTGTATTTCTTGAAACTTTTTTATTTTATTCTGGATTTTTTTATCCACTCTATCTTGCAGGTCAAGGTAAGATGATTAATAGTGGTGAAATTATTAATTTGATATTGCGTGATGAATCTGTTCATGGAGTATTCGTTGGCCTCTTGGCACAAGAAGAGTTTAATAAAATGACTTCTAGAGAACAAGTATTTGCTTACAAAGAGGCTATGTTGATCTTAGATAGGCTTTATGATCTAGAAAAGGCATATACTAAAGACTTATATTCATCTATTGGTCTTGAATCTGCTGTTGATGTTTTTGTTAGGTATAATGCTGACAAGGCCTTGATGAATTTAGGTTTCGATCCTACATTTAACATTCAAGATATTGATGTTAATCCTTTGGTTTTAAATGGTCTTAGAACTGATACTAAAACTCATGATTTTTTCTCTACTAAAGGTAATGGTTACATAAAGCCCATGAAAATTGAGCCATTGCAGGATGATGATTTCGCATGAGTTTTATTTCCTATTTTGATTTTAACTTTTAGTTTATAAGTTTTTAACTTTTTTTATCTTTTTTTTATGTTTTTTTTAAGATTTTATATGAATTTTCTAATTTAGTTTGTATTTCATTAAATTCAAAATTCTCTTCTAGGGGGGTCTTAGTTCATTTTGTTTGCTTGTTTATTAAAGTGATTAAAAAAATATAATAATTTATATTATTTTTAATAACATTTTTAAATTAAACTGCTTGATAAATATAATTTTATTATATAATGATAAATATCAAGATATATTATAGACTATGTAATTATTGATGTTAGTATATTGTATGATTTTGAGAAGGGGAATGTTTTATGAAGAAAATATGTGTTATACTTGGTATTTTTTTTATATCATTTATTGTGACCATATTGTTTTATAATTTTCTTTATAACTTTTCAGATCTGTCCCAGAGAGACATTGAAGTGAGAGATAAGGCTTGTAGTGTATTTAATGGAGCAGTAAAAATATTTAGCGATGAATTTAACAATGCAATCACTAATTTTCAACAAAACAATCATAATTTTAATATTTCTTTTTATAAATTTATACCAGTCTTTCAGTGTTTAGAGTCTAAGATTAATGTTTATGATGCATTTGGATATGATGCTACAGTCAGCAAAAGATTGGCTAATATCTCTGAGAGATTAGACTTATCCTCTGATTATACGGATGGAGATACAAAGATCGTTTATGATTTATTGTGTTTTTTAGAGGAATTTAGAGAACCAATTGATGAAATCCTTAATGGGCATCCGAGTGATGCAAATTTGATTGGAAATAGTATCAGCAGAAATGTAGGTATTATTTCTATAATCACTTTTAATTTGAAAAGAGCAATGGCTATGGAAAAAGAGTCAGTTTCGCAAGTGATGGGGCGGAACTTGGCAATAGATCTAGCTAGTGGCAAACAAAATATTTTGCAAAAGTTAAAGAACATTATTGATGATGGGATGATTAAATCAAGTGTTCCTTTTGTAAGAGAAATGTCTAGGGAGGATTTCAAAGATAGTTAAATAATATTTAAGTAGCAAAAAGGGTTTGAGCTTTTTGTGTTTTAATTTGGTCCTTTTAAACACGTACAATGTGGTTTAAAGTACTTTGTCCTTTACTTTGTTATTCTCCTTTAGTTTGTATATGCCTAAAAGTATGATTAAATTTGTATCTTTTAGGTATTTTTTTAGTTTTTTACATGAAAATTTTGTAAAGATGTTATCTTTATTATTCTTTTTTATTAATTATTAATATTAAAAATTAAATTTGACTGAGAGAAAATAAAATAAGTAATATTTTTTTGCTGAGATTTGCGAAATAAATCGAAAATAAACGGTTAATTGACTTTATAATCGACATAAAAGGCCATATTGAGTCATTAATTAGGTATTTTATTATGATGATCATATAGTTATGATGCAAGATATTTGTGTAATGTCAAATATGTAAAATTTTATCGTCTTTAATAATAATATTAATTTGATTAAATTTATTAAAAATAATTGCAATTTATATTGATTTTAAATTAGTATAAATATACAGAATATAAAAATATATTTTGATATTAAATACAATAATATATTATTGTCAATATAATAAGATGCGTTACAGAGTAACTGGCACCTATGTGTGTGTACAACTTTTTATTAAGGAGGAATCATGAAAAAGTTTTGTGCAGTATTATTTATGTTCAATGTATTATTGAGCTTACTTATTATAACTTGTAATAAATCAGCAGAAAGTCCCCAACAAACAGGACAAGAAGTGTTTATTGGAAATGAGCAAACGGTAGATAGAGAAGGTTTAACATCAGAGCTTGCAAAAACAGATGTTTCATTATGTTCAGAAGATGCATTTGAAAAATTTCCAAGAGAACTATTGGAAGATGAGCAAGTAGAAAGGGATAAGGCTTATGCTCAACTTGAAGCAGTTGTAAGAGAATACAAGACACAACTTTTCGATGAAGAACAAAGTTTTAAAGTTTATGTTGAAAAGGTTAGCAAAGAAATTAAGACAAATGGTAGTCAAGAAACAGATAGTAAAGGAGTTAAGTCAGAGGCATTATCACAGTCCCATTTTGATGAAGTATCTTATAAGTTTGGTCACCCGGATACAGTATACAAGATTTATGCTTCTCTAGGGTATGATGTTAAAGTTATCAATAAGTTAGAGGCAATAATTGGTGGATTAGATTTGAATATCACAACACCAATGGGAGGTTCATTAGCCACAGACCTTCATAAAAAGTTGTTAGATTTAAGTTATGGTATGTTATTTTCTTTATATGAAATTACAATTTCAGCTTTGCAGATTACCAATGAGTATTTATATGGGACACGCTTAAGTTCTCTTGCAAAAAGTAAGTTTGCACAAAAACTTATTGAACTTCGTAATCATTTAGATGAATTTATTCAAACCAGGGCTCGATTTATAGAAAATATTAAAAATGTGATCTTAAATGTAGAGATAGGTAATATACAGAGCATGTTGGTTTCCTTGCAAGAGATTATGAATGATAAAGGAGATATTGTCTCAGCATTTAATTTTACGCAAAGAAAAGCGGCTGTAATTCAATGTGCAGTTAATAATTTACTTAGAGTTCTTTAATTTGGTGTTTTGGTAATATATCGGTTTAGTTTGTATGTTAATTTGATTAAATTTATTAAAAATTAGTCATATTGTGAATTATTAATATTGTATAATTAATTTTTAATTTTTTAAATAAAGGAGTTTGATTTGAAAAAGCTTAATATTTGTATTATTTTAATTATATTTTTATGTATATTTGTAATAGCTTGTAAACATTCAGCAAAGATGAACCCCGAAGAAAAGCCATTCAAGGATAATGTAGATGGTTTGAGAGGTTCAACCATGTTTGCTGATGATAATCTTTTGAGATCTTCTGTTAACCTCAAGGGACTTTCAAAACGTCCGAGTCGCTCTAATATTTTAAAGATTTTAAGAGATAATAATTTAACATATAGTGTATCTGATATAACATCTATGTTAGATCGTCACAAAACTTTTGTTAATCATAAAAAAGAAGTTTTTGAGGTGGAAACTAAGTTAGAAAAAAGAATAGTTAACTTTCCTTTGAATAAAATGAGCTCATTAGTAGATAGTTTAGCTACATATCATAATATTCTTACGGCCTTACAATACGAGGTTCAACCCGCATATATATTGATGGATCTATTATATATGTTAAATTTAGATGATCCTAGTTCTCGTGATTTAAAGATCACAAATAGTTTTTTATCAATGTTAGATAGAATGTCAGATCTTACTACAAAAGTTGTATATGAGGATTTAACGAAATCACGATTAAAGTTGTTTTCTCAAGATGAGGCAACTATTGCTGTCATTTTTTGGAACTTAGAGATATTTTTGAAAGGATGGAATCTTGTTGGAAACACCGTTATAAGAATATTATATGAGGTTAAAAATAAGCTAGATCAGGTAAACTTGCAATTTAGCGATAAAGAAGACATTTTAAATATGTTGGTGAATCATTTTGATCTGAAGGAATTGAGGTTTATTACTTCGAATATCCATTCTATGGAACACTATGTAAGCTTCATTTCTGATTTATTGGCAGGCAAATTTTTTGAGGACGATTAGATATAAGTATTAAATAATTTATTTTAGCACAAAGATAACAATACCCTTTATTTTTTGCAAGATATACAACTACCTATATAGGTAGTTGTATAATAAATAATATTAAAGTATATGAGCATAAACTAGATAGTCTTAATAATCTTAAGACTTTTTTAGGTCAAGTATGTTTTAAAAAATTGTAATAAACTTAAACAAAACTTATTATTAAATTGTAAAATTAAGTTATAATTTAAATTACTTAAACTAAGGAAGAGGATTTTAATGGTTCATATAGATGTGGACTGTTGAGCATAGGTGTGTGGTATTTGATTTAATATGTATCTGTTTTGCCTTATTTAAGTATATTATTTGTAAGTAATGTGTAGTGAAACATACAGGGTATGTAATATATCTACATAGTAATGACTATGTAGTATTAATTTTAAAAAGGAGAATGTATGAAAATTTTTGGCATAATATTGTTGTGCGTATTATCTGTTGTATTCGTAATATTTTATTGGAATCAAGAAATGGGATATCGCTCAAGACTTCAGGAAGACTTAGCATTTACGAAAGCACAAATAGTTGCAGAAGAAGGGTTGTTTTCAGAAAATGAACCGGTTGCAGATTTTAAGTCCGTTCCACAAGACGAGAATGATGAAGTTGATTATACAGAATTATCTGAAAAATTGCCACCAGTTTTGGTAGGAAGCAAAGAAGAATCTTTTGATGAGCTTGAACGAGTGGTGAGGGAGTCTAAGAATAAATTTTTAGATGCAAATTTTCAATTTACCCAAGGTAAACATCAGTTTAGTATTCCTTTTTTTGAGCGATTTGCAAAATTTGATGGTGAAGATAAAAAGGACATAGTTTACGCATCGTTGGGGTATGATATTAGAGTTATTAAAAAATTAGAAACACTGATAAATAAAGTAGATCCGAATGTCCCTTCTTATTTAAGCGGGTTAGATAAGGGAATTGCTTCTAGTTTATTGGACATTTTATATAATGTTACGTATTATGTACGAGAAATTGTGTTGAATAATCATTTAAATCTTTTCAATCTAGATAAAATGAAGACTAATGATGCCGTAATATCAGAGAATATTATTGCTGTTAAGGATTGGTTAGAGACATTAATTCAATTAAGAGAGAAATTGATATTTAAATTGCATCGATATATCGTATTAGCAGAATCAAAATCTAATAAAGCGGCTATGGAAGCTGAACTGAGAAAAATTATTGATCAAAACGGGGAGATTAGGCGGACACTTGGGAAGATGATGATCATAACAAAAACGATTGAAGATTTAGTTAATGTGGCCTCAGAATCACAATAAGTGAGGTTTTTGTTATGTGATTTCCAAGTAATGATTTTTAGATGGGATTGTGATTGGCTTTTAGTGTTTTGCAAACATGGGTATATTAAATTAATCAAAAACTTGAAAAATTAATAAAAAGAGGTAGGAGGAAAGAGAATTTTTAAATGAAAAAGGTATGTATGGTATTGTGTATGATTGGTGTCTTAGGATTAATTATGGGGTGTTTGGCGGGAGATAAGGCAATAGGTGGACAAAATCAAAAAGCTCGTGTTAATATCGGAGTATCAGCTTCAATTCATGTAGATGGCTCATTTGAGCCTTTAATCGATCAAATTTATGAAAAATTAAAAAGTAGAGTTAAAGGGTACAGAAAGGAATTTAGGTTTTGTCAGTTTAAATTTGAACAAGGACAGCATCAATTTAGCATTCCTGTTTTTGACAGATTGGTAAAATTTGGAACTGATGAGAAGCGGGATATGATCTATGCTACTTTGGGTTATGATGTTAATCTTATTAAAAAGTTAGAGACAATGATGAGTAAAATAACTTTAAAGGAATCATATGAAAGTGGCTTGGCATCACATGTTATTTTTGAATTAGTAAATCGTTTATATGATATTACATATTATTTCAAATCAGTTTTGGTTGATCATTTAAATGATGTTAGTTTAGAACAACTAAGTTTGATCAAATCTAAGGAAGAGCTTACTGAGCTTTATAATACTCTTGAGAGACTGTCTAATTTAAGGACCAATGTGATGTCTCAAATTAGGACAGCTATCGAGTCAGCAATAAAGTTTGAGTATAATAAAACAGCCATGTTAACTGAGCTTAAGGAGATTGTTGATTCTAAAAAATCGGTTTCTCAGTTAAGTTTAGAGATCATGCAAATAGGACGTAAAATTCAATATTTCGTTGACGGGAAAGATGAAGAGATAGATGAGAGAGATTTATATTAAATTTTCTAATTTTTTGCAGCCAGTGTTTTTTGATAATAGAAACTTTTGCAGGGTTGAAGAGAGGTATAGGTGATTTCAATAAAAAAGATGTGTATGTTTTTGTGTGCAATTAGTACATTAGGATTAGTGATGGGATGTGAACCTGGAAATAATGCAGTAGGTGGTTCTTTGATAAAAGATGTCATAAATAAGAAAGGTCGTTTTAAGGGCAAATTATCAGCTTTAACTCGTGTAGAGGGTTCTTCTGATCATATGCTTAAGACTTCAAAAGAGCAAATTTACGATAAACTGACAGGTGAGTTAGAAAAATATAGAAAAGCATTTAGAGCTGATCAGTTTAGGTTTAGACGAGGTCATTATCATTTTCAGATGCCTTTTTTTGAAAAATTTCCCAAATTTAGTGGCTGGGATGAAAAGGACATAGTTTATGATACTTTAGGTTATGATGTTGGGCTTATTACAAAACTGGAAACCATTGTGAGCGCAATAACTCCCGCAACAGCTCCCACTTATTTTTCTAACAGACCAGCTACTATTGTTGCTAGGTTATTAGACATTTTATATAATACTACATTTTATCTTAGAAGAGTTGTAGTTGATCATTTAAGTGATTTCAATCTAGAGCAATTGAAAGACAATAAATCTGCAGAAGAACTTACTACAATTTATAATTCTTTCAAAGAATTGTCTGATTTAAGAACCAATGCAATGTCTCAGATTAAGATAGCTATAGAGAAATCAGAGCCATTATGGCGTGATAGAGTAGTTATGACTGATGAGCTTAAAAAAATTACTGATGATGAGAGCTTAGTTCAAGATTTAAAGCTAAAGATTATGATAAAGGGACTTGAAATTAAATCTTACGTTAAAGTGGAATCACAGCAATAATAAGTGTGATGGGTTTAAAACGTATATATTTATTAGTATGTCTTTAAGCCTTTATAAACAGTAATGCTATTGGCGTGTCACATTGTTGTTTCAGTTAAGGAGTTAGTTAAATGTGCTCAAATAGTAAATTTGAAGTTGATATTAGCTTTAGTTTATAATTGAATATAAAATTATATTAGTGGCAGCAGTAAGTTCATAAAAAAGATATACAAATGCTGTATAGGTTAAAAAAGGAGAGTATGTATATGAAGAGACTTAGTGTGGTATGGGTAATTAGTGTTTTAAGTTTATTTTTAATGATGTGTGTGTCTTGTACATCAGGTTGTGAATCATTCTTGGGCCCGAAAGCGCATCGGGCTTACAGTAAATTCAAAAGTAAAGTCGATAATTACAGGAGCAAACTTATAGCTGAGCTTGAGTCAGTTCATCTGGATAGTATTTTATTATTTCAAGATCAAAACTATCCTTCTGTATTATTACTAGCTGAAGAAGATACTACCAAGCGTATCATCGCTACTACACTAGGGAATGATTCTAAAGTTATTGAGCGATTGAGAGAAGTATTCGATACATTAGATTTGAAAAACATGGGCAATTCTAATGATATTGCTATTGCTGTTAGTATTTTAAATCATTTAACTAGTGTTACAAATTTAGCAATTACATTGTTCCATAAGCAGTTAAGCAAGAGAAACTTGGCTAGAATTAGGAACAGTTTTCTTCTTGAGTTAGGTCTTGTTGATTTGCTTGATGATATTACTTCTTATCTAGATCAGTTTATTCAAGGAAGGGCTGATGTGATGTCTAAAATTAGAAAAGTAATAAAAATAGCAGCAGCAAAGCGAGGTGATAAATCGGCCATGATAAATTATTTAAAGACGCTTAGTGACGATCAAGGTGATCTTTCAAAAGAAATTTTAGTTAGGCTTGTAGACAATATGTTTAAAATTGAATTTAAACTGAAAGATACATTTAAATGGGATAGTTAAATAGTATTTAGAGTTATTTGTGGTTTTTTAAAGTAGAAAAAAGTCTATTTTTTGTCTTTTTATTTTTGATATTGTCATTTTTTTTAATGAATTTTGGGTATTTAGTAATTTAAATTTATGCTAATTCTGAGAGTGAAATTATCTTTTTAAGATTAAAGTAATAAATGTTAATTATATTATATAATATATACATTCTAGTAATAGACTAGTGATAAATGGTGTGTGTGTAAAAAAAAGGAGAAATATATGGCCGAAAAAGATCAAGTTTTTAATGATCTTCGAAGGATATTAATCGAGTTCAGAGAAGAGCTTGAAAGTGAACGGGCTGCATTTATTTCCAAAGAGGCTCAATTAAATATTGATTTCAAGGGAACATTAGAAAATATCGTTTATTATCAGTCAGATCGAGACAAAATTTATACTATGTTGGGATATGATTTTGAAATCATGGGCAAATTAGGTACAATATTTGATAAGTTAAATTTCAGACATGTAAGCGATAGAGATACAAGGGTTGTTACTAATTTTTTAAACGGTTTAATGCGTGTTGCATATTCAATTCAGACACTCTTTAAGGATGTTTTAAATCAAACAAAATTAGAGATGCTTAAGTCTAGAGATGTAGGTGACTTTGAGAAAATTATTCAGTATCTAGTTCAGTTTATAGAGATGGTAAAAGATTTGATGTCTCGGGTTAAGGCTATTATATTATCTGCTGCATCAAAGACTAATGAAGATGATATATTAAATGAGTTAAATAAAGTTATCTCTAGTTCAGATGCAAAGCTTAATAGGGGAATGCGTAGTATTCATTATCTTTTATTTGATATCATGGAGTTAGTTGATCTTTTGTAATAAATTGCAGGAAATTGTTATTTTTTTTTACTTTTTTAAGTAAGAGAGAATTTTTATAAGGGATAATATTTTTTGAAATTAAAATAAATAATGTTAATTATTTGTTATTTTTATTTTTAATATTAATTATATATTATATATTTAATTATAAATTATAATAATAAAAATAATAAATATGTGAACGTGACAAAATAGTAGATGGTATGTGTAGGAAAAAGGAGAAATGTATGAATGAAGCAGATACAGCTTTTGAGAGCCTTACTAATGTACTGATAAGATTTAAAGAAGAACTTGAAAAAGAACGAGTTGCATTTTCTCCCAAAGAGTTGAATGTTTATTTCAAGGGAGCATTAAATGAGGTTTATTATCCATCAGATATGGGGGAAGTTTATGAGGCATTAGGGTATAATGTTGAGGTTATTCGTAGCTTAGGTCAAGTTTTTGCTAAGTTGCACTTCAAACATCTAGGTGATAGAGATACAAGGGTTGTTACTAATTTATTAAACGGGTTAATGCATATTGCGCATTCAATTCAGATTCTTTTTGAGGATGTTTTAAATGGATCAAAATTAGAAATGCTTAAGTCTAGAGATGCAAAGGACCTTAATATAATTACTCAGTATTTAGTTAAGTTTATAGAGATGGTAAAAGATTTAGTACCTCAACTTAAGTCTGTTATATTATCAGCTGCATCAAAAAACAATGAAGATGATATATTAAAAGAGTTAAATAGAGTTATCTCTAATTCGGATGCGAGGCTTAATAGGGGAATGCGTAGTATTCATTATCTTTTATTTGATATCATAGAGTTAGTTGATCTTTTATGATGAGTTGCAAGAAAGCATTATTACTTTATTATTTATTTCAAATAAATTTTGTGTTAAAAGTTTATATTATAATTCAGATTAAATATAGATAATAAAGATTTATATTAATTGATATTTACATGTTACACAATTGTGTATATAGAAGTATATGTAGAAAAAAGGGAGACATATATGAATGAAGTAAATACAGTTTTTGGTGTACTTAATAAAGTATTGGTGGAGTTCAAAGGAGAACTTGAAAGTAAACGTGCTGCATTTGTTCTTAAGGAAGGGCAATTGAATATTAATTTAAGTGGAGCATTAAGTGAAGTTTATTATCCATCAGATATGGGGGAAGTTTATAAGGCCTTAGGGTATGATTTTGAGGTTATTTGTAGTTTAGGGCAAGTGTTTGATAAGTTGAACTTCAGACATCTAGGTGATAGAGATACAAAAACCGTTACTAATTTATTAAACGGGTTAATGCATATTGCACGTTCGAATCAGATTCTTTTTGATAATGTTTTCAATGAATCAAAATTAGAGATGCTTAAGTTTAGAGATATAGATGACCTTAATATAATTACTCAGTGTTTAGTTCAGTTTATAGAGATGGTAAAGAATTTGATGCCTAGGATTAAGGATGGTATGATATCAGCTGCATCAAAAACTAGTGCAAAGGATGTGGTAAAGGCGTTAAATGAGGGTATTCTTGCCAACCAGTATGTAATGCTTAATAGTATGCTTCGCAATATTCATGGTCTTTTGTTTGATATTATAGCATGGGTTGAGCTTGATATGATTATTGCTTAAGAGAGGATGATTTTTCCTTTAGTTTTTATAAGTGCAAGTAAGTACTTTAAGTTTAAAGGTTTATATTTTGTAGATAAAGAATAGTGATTAATTAGTGTATAAGAGATATAAGAGAAAATCTTTTATTTAAGAGAATTTAAAGTTATATAATGAGTATTATTATATGTTGTATGTTATGTAGTAATATGGATATTATGTGTGTTATACATATGTGAAAATGATAATTAAAAGGAGAATTTGTATGAGTATGAAAAGGTTTAGTATGATATTGTGCATGATGGGTTTAGTGTTGGGATGTGCTGCTGATGGTAGAAGTGACACAGTATTAATGGAAGGTCAAAGATCCGAAGAACCTTTTTCAATATCTATGCTGGTACCATTTTTACAAGATACGACAAGTAAAGCTTATAATGATTTAAAGTCATTAGTAGAGTATTTTAGAAATCAGTTTGCATATGAATATTTCAATAATTTAATTAATATACCTTTTATAATTGATCATTTTAGCAATTCTATTGTCAAGCAATTATCAGACTATGGTATTACAGATTATGGTATATCTAAGAAGGATAGTAAGAGTTATAGCATTTATATAGCTTTAGGGTGTGATCTTAAACTTATGCAGGCATTAAAGAACATAATTGCTGAATTAAACCTTAAACCAGGTTCCAAGAAGGGAGATAGAGATATAGCCATTGCTTCTAAGTTGTTATTTAATTTAGAACAGGTTTCATATTATACTTTCCTTTTAGAGAATATCTTGAGTGATGAAAAATTAAATGAAGTTAGGACTAGCAGTGCAGCAACAATAGAGAATATTTCTCAGATTACTTCTTGGCTGTTTTCGTTTATGCAAGCAAGAGACGAGCTAATTAGAGATTTGAGAAAGGTTATTAGTTTGGCAGCAGTAGTAAGAGATAATAGACAATTAATGGACGCTGAGCTTAAAAAGATTGTTAATGATGGCAAAATAAAGAGCAAAATTAGCGATATTAGTAGTTTGGTAAGAGATATTCAAAATTTAATTACTCAGATTACAAAAGTTGTGCCTTAATTTTATTATTATTCTATTTATAGATTAAATTATGTATTTAAGAGGAGAAATATTATGAAAAAAGTTGGTATGGTATTGTATATATTGGTCCTACTGGCTTGTGAGCAAAGGGCCCCGGATAGCTCAGGATTTGATAAAGAGGACAGCAAGTTGAAAAAAGATATAGGTCCATGTGATCAAAAAATGGGTTTAAAACCGGTAGAACAGATAGAGGTTGATTCCAGACATGTAGCTTTTTATAAGCTTTACAAAATGGTAAATGAATATAAAGAGTTTCTTAATAGTAGAACATTTCAAGGTTTAGATTATAAGCTTGTATTTAAATTTCCTATAGCACAAATATTTCCAGTCTATAAGAATGCAGATTTCATTTATGAAGGTTTACATTATAATCCTATTGCTATTAATAGCTTGGAGTTTATATTGTATACATTGAACTTGGACGTTAATATTGTTAATCAAGATTTATTGCAGACTTCCCAATTATTAGAGTATATATCAGATAGTGCAAGATTGCTCAAGACGCTTCTAAATGATAAATTAGATGAGGCAACCTTAGAGCGGCTTAAGGTTAATAAGACAGCTGAGGAGCTTACTAAAATTAATTTTTATTTAGGTGAGGCTATGAGTTATAGGAGGCAGTTTATAAAACAACTTTCAATAGCGTTAATCAAAATTGCAGTGAAGAATGCTGATAGGGATTTTGTTTTCGAGAGACTTACTAATGATATTGTTGGGCAAGGCGATGGGCTTAGGCATGGAGATCTTGTTGAGTTAACTCCTTCGATTAGTCGAGACACTATTAATTTACTTTATGTCAGTATGAAAAGAAAAGTAGATATAATTTTGTGTTTTATTGAGAATTAAATACTGTGATTTTTTTGAGTCTTTAATTTGTTTTGTGACACTTTAATTTTTTAAGTAATCTTTAAGTATCTTATTAGTATAAGATCTTATTGCATAAATGTAATTATATTATATAATATCAGGTATTAAACTATATTTAGTATAAATAGATATTAAAGATATTGAATTATTGAGCATTTATGCGTAATAAAAGGGTTTTAGGGAAAGTTTGTTCAAGTTTTATTGCAATTAAAATTATAATTTTTTCATTAAATTATTATTGAAATTTTTGATAAATTAAATTATTGATTTATATTAATATAAATATATATTACTTATTATGTAATATATATTATTATATAGTATACAGACTATAATAAGGAGGAATATATGAAAGGATCTAGTTTAGTTATGGGTGTGATTTCTTACAACCTAGAAGGAATTGCAAAGGACAAACCAGTTGAACACTCATTGAGTGTAAGGGGTTACTCAAGTAATAATGAATGTGCACAACAATCGTTTAATATAAGTTCCAAAGATAGAGCTTACTATGCATTAAAGACAAGAGTAGGTTCTTACAAAGAGGAGCTTAAAGATGCACACAATCATTTTGATCTAGGTAAGCTTTTATTGAATATTCCTTTCAAAAAAATCTCACCAGATTTTATTGCTTCAGATAAACAAGATAAAGTTTATGCTGGGCTAGGTTATGATGCTGAGGTTATTAAACAATTAGGAAGAGTACTTAATAAATTGGATTTCAACGGTCCTTATTTCATCAATACTGATGCAAGTATTGCTCATAATTTATTGGTAATTTTAAATAGTATTACGGATTATATCAGAACCGTTGTAACTTATTATTTAAGTGATGAAAACTTATCTCAAATTAGAGCTACCAAGAATGAATCAAGGATTAATGAAATTAATACCAGTTTAGAAGAATTTATTAATATAAGCAAAGATTGTATGTCTAAAGTTAAATTACAGATAACATTTTTAGAATCAAGAATGACTAGAGAAGCCGTGTTATCAGGAATAAGGGAAATTGTTGATTATGAGGGAGAGATTGGAAGAACAGTTAGTTTAATGAGTACAATTGCAGTCACAATTTGGAGTCTTTGTTAAGGTTAGGTTAAGTTGAAAGTGAGTATTTCAACGCATGTTTTTAAATTTGAGGTAAGTTAAGTGGGATAAGAGTAGTGTTATTTTGAAATAGAGTGTAAAGTATGGCATGGAATAATCCAAGACCGGTTAATAAACTAGTTTGGAGACATTTAATAAAGTATTTGTGAGAAATTAAAAAACTCTAGATTGAAGAGTAATTCAAATTCAATAAATTTAAAATGCATATTTATCTTAGACAAATCATTTAAGATTATTATTATAATTTGATGTTAAATTAGCTTCTAGGTTTTTATTTTGTATAAATTCATGTTATAATGAATATATTATTATAACGTGTATCATATAATACATAATATTATATGATGTGAAGTTTAAAAAAGGAGGAGTATATGAAAAAGATTAGTATAATTTTTTATTCGTTGTATTGCTTGGGTGTGATGTCTTGTGAACAAGATAGTTTAGTGTCCTTAGATAAAGGTTCAGTTATCAAGGGTTTAGATAATCTTGTAAAGACCTACTTGGGCTCAGACAAAACAGAGAAGGGTGCTGAAAGTTTGAAAGGTGTGAAAGGTGCGACAGGGAAGAGTGATGTAAAAAATTCCTTTGTAGTTCCAGAAAAAAAACCAGGAGATGACCTAAGAGAGGATTTAGCAAAAGGTATAGAAACAATCTCAAAAAATGATCCAAAAGAGGATTTAGCAAAAGGTATAGAAACAATCTCAAAAAATGATCCAAAAGGGATTTTAGCAAAAGCATCAAAAGAAGTTAAGGGGAATATACCAGAGAATGATTTAGAAGAAGTGTATACTAAACTTGAAGGAAGGATAGCTAATTACAGAGCACAACTTAACAATGCACGTAGTCAATTTGATCCAAATCATCATTTATTACATGTTCCTTTCAATAAGGTAAACGCAAAATTTGCTGCTTTAGATCAACAGGCAGATATTTATGCTGCGTTACAACATGATGTTGAAACTGTTCGAGATTTGGGAAGGGTATTAAATAGGTTAAATTTACAAAGAGAACTTCCTTTTTCACAGGAAAATAGTACAATCTCTGAGAATAACCTTGCTGATAACTTATTAATGCTCATATGGCAGGTTGGCTATTTCACTAGAAAAGTTATTGATGTTCATTTAAGTAATGGTAACTTAAATCGAATTAAGGCTAGCAATGATGTAGATAAGCTTATTAAAATTACTGATTTTTTGAAGAAATTTATTAGAGTGAGATCCAATGCAGTACAGACAATTCAAGAGCAAATAAGATTATTAGTCTCAAAAAATGATAAGTCAGAGCTGTTAGAGGCAATAAAGAGCACTATTGGTTTAAATGGTGATGTTGGTAAAGAAATTCAGAATGTATCTTACTTGATTGTAAGACTGGAAGATAATATACAATTATTGATTAATTGAAGACTAATTAGTTTGTTAATTAGATTTGGGAGTTAATTTTAACTCCCATTTTTTTTCATAATAATTTATATTGAATTTGTGTTTATCTTTATATTTTTATTTTTTTTAATTTTATCTAAAACAAAAAGTATAAAAAAGTCAAAATTTGAAAGTCAAGATTTTTTATTGTATTTTACTTAAATTACTATGTAAATATCATTCTGTTGCATTATATTTACTAATAAATATTGATTAATGTAAAAGCTTTAAAAAAGGAGAAGTTTATGCAAAGGTTGATTATAATATTTTTATATGTCTTTGTTATGCTTTCTTGTAAACAGGGTGAGTTGGCAAGTGGAGTGGTTACAGAGCCTCCGTTTGGGTATCAAGCAGAAGATAGTTTAAAGCGTTACTCAAATTTAAGCCAAGCAGATTCGAATTTATCTTCCAATAAAAAACCTTCAGTTTTGCGTCAGTCAAAGAGTAAGTCATCGAGTAAAGATGCAGCAAAATCACCAAATATAGATAAAGATATTAAAAACGAAAAGGTTGAAAATAAAGGGGTAGTTGAGGAAGTCATAGACAAAAAGGTTGAAGATAATAGGATTGAGAATAAAAAAGTTGTAGACGGGGAGGTTTCAGATGATAGGGTTGAAGGTAAAAAGGGTGAATCGCAGTCAGAAGTTAAGGTAGAAGAACAACTTCCAGTTCCAAGAAAGACAGCACAAGAAGTTTATGCTGAATTTGAGGCTAGAGTAATAAAGTATAAGTCAAAGCTTGTAAATGAGCGTAATAGACTTGATCCAAGGTACTATTCATTTAATATTCCCTTTAAAAAGGTATCACCAATCTTTACTTCTGCAGAGTATCAGTCGGATATTTATGCTGCTATGGGGAGTGACGTGTCAGTTATTATGAACTTGGAGAGGATATTTAATAACTTAGATTTAAAAGAGCCTGCTTGGTATACTTATGGTGATACGAAAATAGCCGCTCATTTATTTAATCTTTTATTAAATATTTCAGATCACACCAGGAAGCTTGTCAATGTTCATTTAAGTAGTACTAATCTTGAGAAAATTAGGACGGGAAAGAGTGTAGAAGATATTATTGCAATTGATGCGCTTTTAGGAGAATTTATAAGAGAGAGAGAGAAAGCAGTAAAGACAATTCAATACCAAATAATATCATTGGCATCAAAAAATAAGAGAGAGATGTTAGATGGGCTTAAGAAAACTATTGGGTTAAGTAGCGGTTCTGCTAGAGAGATTCAACATGCATCTTATTCTATTATAGGAATGGTAGCTCGCATAGCATATTTAGTGAAGTAATTTATGATCTAAAGGGGGCCTTTTGGTCCCCTCCCTTTTATTTTTTTATTTTAGTGTTTTTTAGTTTATATATAATTAATAATTAATTATATATAAATAATATTTAATACAGGTTTAATGTTTATTTTTAAAGTTTTTATTGCTATTTAGGTTAAATTAATATTTATAAAATTTAAATTTTTTTATCTTTAAATTATTGTATAACTGTGGTTGTGCTCTATATTAATTAATATTGAAGATTGTTAATTATATTTCTTTACCATATGGGTAAAAAAATTGTATGGAATGAGAAAGGAGAATTATATGAAAAGAATCAATATCTTATTATTTATGTTATGTATATTAAGCATTCTTGTTTGTAAGCAAGGTGTGGATAATAAATCGAATAAAAAAATAGATTCGGCTCAAAGAGAAGTGATCCAACCAGGTTCAAATAATAAATTGGTTGCACCTGTGCGAAAGAAGTTACCACCAGTACCACCTCCAGTGAAAAGGGATGGGGTGCATATAGTTCAAGAGATTATTAATAATCCCCCTCCTGTAACAACTAACCGAAAAGTGACTAAGATAGAGACAGTGGAGCAAGCTTACGATATATTATCAAATCTAGTAACTAAATACGAGGATAGTTTTAATAATGAATATATTAAATTTGCCGACAAGAAGGAGCTGTATGGTCTGCTTTATGAAGCAGCCTTGCGCTCTCTTAAAGATTCTGATAAAAGGGATGAAGTTTTTGCTGCCTTAGGATACGATATTGCAGTTATTAATAAATTAGATGATATATTAGATTTGATTTTTGTTGATGAAACTGTATATAGTGCCGTTATTAAAAATTTGTTTGAAGAGTTGCTTGAAATCACAGAAATTACTGAAGAAGTATTTAGTGAGATCTTGAGTAAAGAAGGTTTAAATAAACTTAAAAAGAAAGGTATGGATGCTATTCTTAAGACTTATTCTGATGTAACAAAATTCATTGAGACAAGAGAGCGATTAATAGGTAAATTGAAAAATCAAATAATGTTAGCAGGGGGAAGTGATGATCGTAAATTTATTATAGATCAGCTTAATGAGATTAGGAGGCATGGAGCAGGATTTCAGATTGAGATTGCGGATATGATATTATTATCTTCAAAAATTCGGAGGATTGTTGAGAGAAATTGAAGGCAAATAATTGAAGGCAAATAGAAGTTATCAAGAGAGAATTTAATAAAAATTCAGTTAGGGTCAATTGTAGGCCCTATTGTTTTTGCAAGTTTTAAATATATCATTTACGGATATATGTTTATTTATATGACACCTGGATACTAAATTTTAATTAATCATACTTAATAAAGTATGATATAATAATAAGTATAAATAAATACTGTTTACTATATTGGTATAAATCTTATTATAGATAATATAGGTGGTTGTGTAGGAATGCTTTTTATATTATGTATTTTATGTCGTGCAAAGAAAAGGTAAACAAATAGGAGTTTTTTTGATGACAAGAGTATGTGTGGTTATATTTGTTATGATTTCATTAGGGTTTTTGATAGTGCAATGTACTGTCCCAATGGGGATAGCAAAGTCAATTGGGATAGTAGGGCAAAGGGGGCCGAGAGGGATAACGGGGTTAGCAGGAAATGCAGGGCTTAGAGGAGATGTTGGAGAGAAATCCGGACGAGGTGATATTGCAATGTTAATGACAAGCTTGTCGAAGCTTAAGCGTTCATATTATGCTAACATTAATGAATTTAATTTACAAAAAAACGATATTGATACTAAGGCTCTATTTGATCATAGTATATTTGAGGATTCGTTTAAGTTAAATAATCCAGAAAATGGTAGGGATGATGTTTATGCGAGTTTAAAGCATAATGTTGAAGATATTCAAACAGTAAAACGGATCGTAGAGTCATTAACAAATTCTTCTGATTCTATGGTTAAGGAGTATGCTAAGTATTTGTTGATCTTTTTAAAAGACAGTGCCCGTTTTATTAGAGAGGTTATCTCTTTGTTAGATAAGGAGTTAGCTATACTTAAGCAAAGTAATAATTTAGAAGGTATGAGTGAACTTAATGCTATGTTAATAATGATGTTTAGACAAAGGGAGTGTGTGCTAGACGATGTTCACGATATACTAAAAAACGCAAAACAGTCTTTCAAACCAAATTTTGTTGATACTGTACGAATTCAAGATGCATTAGGTTCAATTGTTAGGCCGGGGGAAAGATTGCGTGAAAAAGTTTATGGAGGGAGTTTTAGTATTAATAGGAGTTTGCAAAGCTTGCTAGTGGCAATTACAGAAAAAGTTAATCAATTAAAGAAGGCATTAATATCATAGTAGTGTATAAAGGAAGGTAAAAAAAAAAGAGGAGTTTTTTAATGGAAAGGATATGTATGATAATATGCATCTTAAGCACCTTGATGTTTGGATGTACTGGTCCAATGGGACCACAGGGGTTTATGGGGTTTATAGGCCCTGATGGAAAACGTGGTGCAATTGGCCAAGGTTTGCGCGGTGATTTTGAATTACTAGAGGCAAGTATATTGATTCTGAAGTCTTCTTATTATTATAACTATCAGGTATTCAATTCAAAGAGAGCAAATTTTAATAATAGTATTGCATTTGGACATAGTGTATTTCAGGATGAATTTAATACAGAGCAGTCAAAAGACTACGTTTACGCTGGCTTAAAGCATGATGAGAGCGATGTTAGTATGGTAGAACAGATCGTAGCGCAATTAACAGGTAATGTTTTGGCTAATAATCTTGATAATAATGCTGCTAAGCGTTTGTTATTGGCTTTAAGGGACAGTGCGAAGTATGTATATGAGTTTATGGATTTCTTTTTATCCGGTGTTGGTTTAGCTAAGTTTCGTAAGTATGATGAACCCCATATTTCTGAACTTTCTGCTATGGTTATGGATATATTTAGACAAAGAGAAAGTGTTTTAGACGATGTGCAATCGGTATTAATTAACATAAGGTCGTTATTTAAGAGGGGAGTGGATGTTGCAAAGGTTAGAAGTAGCCTAAATTCAATTATTAATACTCAGGGCAAAGTTTATGAAAAAATTTATATTGGAAATGGAAGTTTGAAGGGGTTAAGAGATTCGGTTAAAAATAAAATTGATGAATTAAAACGATTATTAGTGTCTTAATGGTGAATTAAAGGTATTAAAGAAGGTAAAAAATATATAGGGGTTTTTAATGAAAAGAATATGTATGGTAATATGCGTTTTAAGTGCCTTAGGATTTGTAGCGTGTGTTGGTCCAATGGGGCCACGTGGGCTGAGTGGGCCTAAAGGACGTACTGGTCAAAAGGGATTTAAAGGGCACGATGGACGAAGTGATGTTGACTTACTCAAGGCAAATTATTTGAATCTTGTAAGAGTCTATGATGCTAATTATGAAACATTTAAGTCAAGAAAGGCTGATTTTGATAAAATTATTCCATTTAGCAGTGATGAATTTAATAATCAATTTGTCACGGAGAAACAAAGAAACTACGTTTATGCTGGTTTAGGGTATAAAGTTTCAGATATTGAGATAGTAAAACAAATCGTAACTGGATTCATGAATATTGTTAGTAATGCTAATAAACGCTATGTTAATGATTTGCTATTAGCTTTAAGAGATAGTGCTCAGTATGTCCATGAAGTCATAGAAATTATGGATGCAGGGAATGATTTCGATTTAGCTAAACTGAAGAGAGAAATTAATGAAGAAGATATTAGTGAACTTAATGCTATGTTAATGGAGATGTTATACAGAAGGGGGAGTGTTCTAGATGATATAAAAAATATGCTAGATTCAACAAAATTGTTTTTAGTCAACCTGTCTATTTTACATCATATCGCAAGTGTTCGATCTAAATTAGACCCAATTGTTCTCTTTAATGGCAAAATTCATAAAAAAATTTATGTGGGTGATGAAAGCTTGAAAAATTTAAGAGATGCAATTGAGAAGAAAGTGAATAACATCAAGCAAATATTATTACCATAGTGAAGCATAGCTTTTAGTTTGAGATATATTTAGAGATTATAAATATATAAAGCACTGCCATTTTAGATGACTGAATTTATGTATTCCAAATAATTATTGTTAATTAATTTGGAGTACAGATAAAAAATATTGATTAATATGATGCTAAATATTATTATTAATAATAGATAGTTAGTTTTATAATATTATTTTTATTTTTTTTATTATGTAAAACTAAGTAAAAAAGGAGATATTTAATGCAAAAAAGATTTAAGGGTATGTGTGGTATATATTTTTTGATTTTTTTACTATTTATGATTGTAGGATGTTCTGGTTCAGTGGGACCGCAAGGAGTTGCAGGCAAAAATGGTAAGGACGGAATTCAAGGTCCACAAGGTCCACAAGGGCTACGCGGCCCACAAGGCCCACAAGGCCCACAAGGGCTACGCGGCCCACAAGGTCCACAAGGCCCACAAGGTCCACAAGGCCCACAAGGAGCAGCAGGAGTAGATGGACTTGATGGCCCTCCGGGACCTGCGGGTATTCCGGGATTTGTGGGTCCTCAAGGATTGCATGGGCCTCCGGGATTGGATGGCTTGCCGGGAATGCCGGGTCGGGACGGGAATGTTGGTGCTGGATTGCTAAGGGTAAAATTCAGGAGTCTTAGCAATGCATATTCTGCTAATAAAGATCAATTTGATTATGGATCAGTTAATATACCATTTGATCATCAGCTTGGTACTGATAAGACATTTATTGGTTTTGAAGATAATCTTGTAAAGAATAATCTTTATGCTGGTATGGATTATAATCAAAATTTTGCTGAAGCATTAGAAATTGTAATAAGTAAATTATTAAATTCTGTTTCTGCTGCTAATAATGCTGGAATTTCAACTGCTCAGACGCTTATGAATGTTATAAGGGATATTGGAGCTTATGTTGGTGATGTTGTAGAGCAGGGTAGAGCAAATGTAATTTTAACTAGCGATATTCTAGATAAATTTATTTTATCTAAAGAGCAAGATGTTCTTCTTGATCTTGTTTCTTTGCTAGATACAATGTTTTTTTTGAGATTTAACTTAATAAAAGAGATTTACTCAATATTAAATTCAGTAAAAGATATGCAAAATATTGACAGAGTTCAAGATGCTTTATCGCCAATTGTTAATGTAGGTGCAAGTATTTATGTACAAGTTTATGGGAATACTATAACTAGCTTACAAGGCTTAAAAGCTGAGATTGAAAAAAAAGCTAAGTAAATAATAAATTTATAAAAACAAACGCACAATAGACACAAAGGGTTACACACCTTGTGTGTCTTAGTGTATATATTTGCTAAATTTAGATGTATTATAGTATAAAATAATTATGTTAAGACTTATTTTAAGTCTTTTTGTATAGGTAGGAGGAAGGAGAATATTAATGCAAAAAGTATGTATGTTAGTTTGCACATTTGGGTTTTTAGTGTTAAGATGTGCAGTAACTGAAAAATCTTCAGTTGGCATGAATGTGTCTGGTATTCACAGACTTTCAGGATATATTGGATCATTAGCACCATCTACACCTCCCCCACCTAGAGAAAGATATCCACAGGTAGTGACATCTTATGATGCATTAAACATAAGTTTGTCTACTCTTAAAGCTTCTTATAATGACAATCGTGATGCTTTTTTGCCGATGAAGGCTCTATTTGAAAGTAGTATATTTAGTGAGTTTGAGGTGGATTTTGATGGTGATGCAAAAGATGATGTTTATGCAAGTCTAAGGTATGAGGTTGCAGATATTACAAACCTAAAAACAGTGATAAAGACTTTAACATCTAATGTCGATCAGTCTAGTAGGAATTGTGCTTTGAGTTTATTATACCGTTTAAGGGCTAGTGCGATGTACATCAGGGAAATTATAGATGAAAATGAGGGAATTTTAAATCAAGCCAATTTAAATGTGCTGCAACATAGCAATAATTTAAAGGGCATCAATTTACTTAAGTCTGATTTAGATGAAATGCTGAAATTGAGAAATATTGTAGTAGATATGGCGAAAGGTATGTTGAAGATGGCAGTAAAAGTGGTAGGTGATAATGCAAATATTCGACTTGCACTCGAGCCGATTACTAGTGCCCAAGGTAGGCTTAAAGAGAGCATTAATTCTGGTACAAAACTAAGTTTGAGAGATTTACGAACTAAAATTGAAAGTACAGTTGATAATTTAAGGTTGCAAGTTTTAAGGGGTAAATCGTAGCATATTTTTAATATATGCACATTTAGATGAGCATTGCTTAAACCTATGTTATATTTGTAATGTTTATATATTAAATAATATATTATTTGATGTGTTATTTATATGTCAAATATATGTCAAGCTTCCTTCATTGTTGTGTATGGTGGTATAGATTACTATCATGCTAGTTTTAGGTTAAATTTTTAAATTTAACCATATTACTAATTTAAAATTAAATATAATAAAAAAATAAACCAAAATAATAAATTTTATTAATCAATAAAATATTAATGTTTTTAATTAATAATGGTTTAATTGTTAAACTGAGTTAAAATATATTGTATGTGTAAAAAAGGAGTTGTTTAATGCAAAGAGTATGTATGATGATTTGTATGCTGGGTTTGTTGAGTCTAATGCTAGGGTGTCCAGCAGGTAGTAGTTTTATAAAAGAAGAGAAGGGGAATTATTCAGGTGTTAGAAACGATAATAATTTATTAACCTTAGTAAAGATGGGTGAAGGGAGAGTCGCTAGAGAGAGCAAGACACCAGCAGATCAAGCTTATGGTGCATTACTTGAAAATTTGAATAAACTTAAAACTTCATTGAATTATCAACCCGAAGAATTTAATAGATCTCAGTTTAATAATATATTTCAAGTTTGGGTTGATTCTCAGGGTTTTAAAAAAGAGAGAGAAGATGAGGATAAAGTTTATGCTAGTTTAAATCGAGACGTTGAAGCTCTCAGTAACTTGGAAATAGTAGTAGATAACTTGGCAAGTTCAGGTAACCATGTTGTGAATTGGACTATTGCTATGAAATTATTGGATAATTTAAAGAGTAGTGCGGAGTATATAAGTGAAGTTATAAATGATAAGGGTTCAATTTTAAGTAGAGATAATTTAGTAGCACTTAGAGCCAGTAATAATGTATTAGGTATGCATGACATTAAGAATATTTTAGAGCTGATGTTATTAATACGTAATAATTTGATAGAAAGAGTTAAAATAATGCTACGGGGAGCAGCAGGGTTGGCTACTATGAAAGTATTATCAGGGGCTAATGTTCAAGCATTGATCTTTCATCTTGATAAGATTATTGAGGAAGATGGATTCCTTTATAAGAGTATTTTTTCTACTTGTAAGCCAATTTTAGGTTTGCGAGGGTTGAGAGATTTAATGAAGATACGAGTTAATAAATTAGGACATTAGGTTTTATAGTAATTATATGTTAAGCAGTTGGTGGGACAATAAGTAATATATTAACAATATTTATTAACAATGTTATTGTATAATTGGGTAAGTATTGTGTTAACATAGATTTTTGCATAGATTTATAGTTTATTTCTATGCATTTTCTATGTATTTATAATAATTAGAGGTATAGTGCAGATAAGGAGAATATATAATGAGAATAGGTATGGTAATATTTATAATTAGTGTTTTGGGATTAGTGATTCTAAGTTGTGCAGCGGGTAGAAAAGTCTCATTGAATGTTCCTACCAAGCTCCGCACAGGCAAAGCCATCCACACAAACCATTTGGGTAGTAAGTCTGACTTAGTTAATCCAAGTCTACCTGAGGACTTACCACAAACGCCTTATACTACATTACTTGAAAGTGTGAGATTGCTTAAAGAGTCATTAAATTTTAAGTCTGAAGGATTTGATCAAACTGCGTTTGATAGCATGTTTAATGGTTTTACTTTGTACTTTAAGAGTGATGATTATTACTTAAAAAATTGTGTTTATGCTGCCTTAAAGTATGACTTTGTATATATTGAGAAAATAAGGCAAATTGTAAGGGCATTAATGAGTAGTGGTATTGCTGATTATAAGGATACTGCTCTTGATTTATTGATATCGTTAAGAGATAGTGGGCTTTATGTTAGTGAAGTTGTGAAAGAGGATGGTCAGATTTTAAATAATACCAATTTAGGTATGTTGCAGCAGATCAAGGATGTAGAGGTTATTAGTGGTATTAATTCTGCTTTAGATAACTTGCTTGTACAAAGAAATCGTGTGATAGAATTATTTGAAAATAAAATAAGGGATATATCAGGTCTAGAAAAGGTTGAATCAATTAAAGATGCGGTGGATCTCATTATTGGTAATGACGGAGAGATTTTGAAGGTAATTGAGGTTGGTAATGATAGCTTGCTAGGATTGAAGGATACAATTAAAAATAAAATTGATGATTTAATAGAGCAACAGAAGCGGAAGGATCGACTTAATTTCAAAATTAAAGAAAGACTTAAAGAGGAAAGGTTGAAGAAAGAAGAGTTAAAAAAATAGGTCTACTAAGTGTGATCATATTGTGTACTTATTAAGCAGTTTTCTATTGCTTAGGATTGATGTTCATTTTATAGTTTTTACAAATATTAAGTTTACTTTATATTTAAGTATATAGGGTAGACTTTACTTTTTGTTATGTTGTTTAAAACAAAAGAATTAAGAAAGGTAAAGTCGGGGTGTAGAGTACCTGTTTAAGTAAATAGATTAATTTTTATTAATTAATATAATATTATATTATAATGAATATAAATATATATTACATATTATATGGTATAAAGGTAGTACCTTAGTGTTTAATGTACAAAAAGATTATCAAGGAGAATGTTAATGAATCATTTCATGAAAATAAGATGTATGGTAATGTGCTTGCTTAGTGTGTCAGTGCTGGGGTGCGCATTCAAAAAGACAACCAAAAATGAAAAAAGCGTTCCATTAGATTGTCGCTTAGATATAAATGAGGACGTAAAGGGACAAGAGGAATGCGAGCTTAAAACACCAACAGAGCAAGCTTATGCTGCATTACTTGGAAGATTAAGATTGCTTGAAGAGTCATTAAATTTTAAGCCCAAGGGATTTAATCAGGATGTGTTTGATAGTATGTTTAGTAGGGTTTGGGATTTGCCTGTTGAAGAGAAAAAGAACAGAGTTTATGCTAGTTTAAAGCGAGATCCTGAGGCTCTCAGTAACTTGAAGGTAGTAGTAATAAATTTAACGACTACAACTGCTACTAGTGCTGCAGGTATGAAGACCGCTTGTGATTTATTGATGGCTTTAGATGAGAGTGTGGGGTTCTTTATTAGCGTTCTCAGTGAAAATAATGGTTATTTAAATAAAGACAATTTAACCAAACTTAAAGCAACCCAAGATGTAGCAAGTTTAAGTGAACTTGAGACTATGGTACATAATATGCTTGTACAAAGAGAACAAATGGTAGTATTACTTAAAGATATAATAAATCAAGCAGCATTATTCAATGTTAATGATAAAAATCACATTCAAGATGCATTGGGCTCTATTATTGGTTTGATATTTAAAACATGTAGCAGTCAAATTTGTGTTATTGGTAAAAATTTGAAGAACTTAAAAGAAAGTATTAAAAAGAAAGTTAGTAATTTAATACCGTAGGTGAACTTAGATCAGTTGTGTATTTATTAGGCAGGTTTGCTGTTGTTTAAATTTAATTTCAAGTTTTAATTTAATATTAATTCCGATTAGGTTGCAAATTTTATATTGTTTAAGTATAATAACTATTACAGGTTGAGCCACCACCTGATTCAGTTTACGTACTTTAAAGTTTACTTTAAAGACGTAGACTGGCTTTTTTATTGTGTTTATGTATTATGATATCACTTTAATTATTCTTGTATTACCAATTGAAACATGGATATAAAATATAGAAATAAATTATTCAATAATAAATAAAATTTTTAATTATAGATATATTTATTAATAAATATATCTATTTTTTATTGTTATATTGAATTAATGGATTTATATTTTGGTTATGTATATGTGTAGAAGTGTAGATAAAAGTACGACATAAAAATAATGATAAGGAGAATATTAATGACAATAACATCTATTTATGTATGTATACTAAGTATCTTAGGATTAATGATGATCCAGTGTACTAATGATATCCCAGCTATAAAAGCTAGTTCTGTGGAGCCAGCTTTAGTAGTAAATAAAGGCTTAGAAGGAGATAAAGATGAACGTAAAGATGAACATAAATGCGTATTTGTAAAAAAGGTATGTAATCGATTACACTTGGATTTTGAAGTAGACCAATCAGTATCAATTCCAAAGACAGTAATGGAAGCTGTTGGAATTTTAAAGAAAACATTAGTAGCTTTTAATAAATCATTTAAAGATAATTATGATACGTTTGAGCAAGGGTCTAATAATTCTGCTTATTTTAATTCACGAATTACATTTGTACATGGGCAATTTGCAAATGATTTTAGTAAAGATAAGGACAGTATTTATGCTGCGCTAGGATATGATGTTAATGCTGTGCGTAATTTACAAACAATAGTAAATGCATTAACAGGATCTAAGGCCAGCGATCAAGATATAATGAGTGCTGATGATTTATTGGACTCTTTAAGAGATACTACTCAGTTTGTCTTAACGATTGTAGATGAAAATGAGGGTGATTTAAGTGACTTCAATTTATATATACTGCGGAAAAGAAGTGATTTACGAACCATTAAATATCTTAAGAATTGTTTAGATGGATTGATTGCAAGAAGAATTGAGGTGATAGGAGATATTAAACAAATGTTAGCATCAGCAGTAGAAAAATTGGGTGATAATGAATCAATTAGAAGTGAACTTGAGAAGATTTTTTCTCGTAAGAGCGGATCTATTTATCATAAAATTTATTCTACCAAGAAGAATGACTTAGATAACGATGAGAGCTTATTGGGCTTAAGCAATTTAATTAGTAAGAGATTTGACATTATAAATTCATCTTCAAGGTACCGGAGGAAGAAGAGTGCATAATTAAAATTTAAAACCTTTAGTTTAAGTGATTATAAAAGGCTGAGCTTTTGCTAGTCCGCAGACTAACAATTATATTTGGACTAGCGAGCTTTTATATTTTTGTTATTAAATGTTAATATAAATTAATATAACCAGTTAACCAGTTAAAATATGTAGATTATAATCCAATAGTTTAATTTCAGTTAAAAATCCTCATTAAAATGATGTTAATTGTGATTATTAATAATTATTTGTATATAATAATAGATATTAATATGTAATTAATTTATATAGTTAAAAAATGAAAGTTGCTAACAAAAATACCGGTCTAAATTTCTTAAATAAGTAATCAAGTAATCTGGATCAGGTGGTGGCTCAACTTTTTAAGTTCAAATTTTACTTTCACTTAAAAAATAAAAAACCAAAGAACATAAAGAGCAATTTTATGATAAAAGTATGTATGTTATGTATCTTTAATGTTTTTTTGGACTATTGATATTATGATGTCCATCAGTAGGTGGTTTATTGAAGGATGATTCAGTTCACCATAAAGGTGAGTTCTCAAGTATACAAAAACAAGAAAATCAAAAGATCATAAGTTCAGCGTCTTGATAAAGGAGTTAGAGAAATCCTATGATGTCATACTAGAGAGATTAAATGGCTTAGGTGATCATTGAGAGAGAACAATGATACATTTGCTGAAAACAAAATGGTGTTTGATAAGACTATATTTTTTAGTAAGTTATATTATATATATTATTAGTATAAGTTAGAAAATTATTTTAATACAGGCAAAAAAGATAGCGTTTATGCTGAGTTAGGATATAATTTAGAATATATCCTTAACTTAAAGATTATTATAAAGAAATTAACAGTGTTTTCTAAATTTTTCAGTCAAAATGGATCGAGGGCATTATGGATGTATTTAAAATATTAATGCAAACGTAAAGATTAGGTTTATAGTTGATTTTATAGTAAAAATATCAACTGTAATTAACAATACTTATGTCATTAAAAAAATATATTCCTATATCTGATTAAGGGATCAAAACCTTAATAACTCGTAACCGCCCAATCTTTTGTAGCAGATTCTTCAACATATTTAAATGCAGAATTAGCTTCTCCATTATCAGTAATCTTTTCAAGTTCCTCTACCAACTTCTCTTCATCATCTACATTTTTTGCAGCTAATACTATTTGGGCCTTAATCTTAGAAATAGCGGTGTTTCGTGCTTGCATTATTGTCTTTAATTGATCAGATTTGTTAGCAATCTCTTCTGCAGACTGAAATTTAACTAAGTTTTTCTCATCTGACCACTTATGCAAAATTTTATGAATCAAATCTGTAAGATTAAATAAATTACTCAATAAATCATCAATAAGGACTTCATGCTCTAAGTTTTTGTCAACTGATGATTTGGGAACTGTATCATCAGGACCTGAAGAGTTAGTTTTAGAAAAGAAAAAATTAGAAAATGTTCTTGTAAAAAAACTCTTATTTTCTTCATCAGACTCTTCTTCATCAGACTCTTCTTCATCAGACTCTTCTTCATCAGACTCTTCTTCATCAGACTCTTCTTCAACGAGATTAGATAACTTGTCAAGTATTACTCTTAAATTCTCAATAACATTCTCATCATGTCCCAGACTAGTATAAATATAGTTCCACTGAGACTGAGTATTATATTCTGATAATGATTTTATAAGGTCATCGACTGATTTATTAACTGTAACTTTATTGAATTCAATTTCCAATTGTTTTTTATATTCATCTATGATTTGCTTAAATTCAATGTAAGCTTTATCTCGTTTTATGTCTGCGTCAGAAGGTTTGCTAATTTCAGACATTGCAGGAATCAAAATTTTTTTCTTTTTTGACTTAGAAGGTTTGATAACGTTAGAAACTTCAGGATTTGTGGGAATATATGTTTTTGATGACACTACTCTCATTCCATCTTGACTAGTTACATCACGAGACACCCCCTGTTTGCAAGACAGAGTTGCAACTGCAACTATATAAATGCTAACCTCGACTCTTTTCATATAATAATTCTCCTTTTTTAATCTTTTATCAATTTTTATCAATCATTCAAGATTACCTAATATATATAACACAATTTTATACCATATGTACACACTTTTAAATTACATTGCATTTAATTGGTTAACTTTGTAACTTAAGTATCCCACAACAACTTAAAGCACACTCTATAACTACACTTTGGATTTTAACTTAACATGAGATTTTTTTAAGTTATGCTTTCTTATTTGAAAAGTAGTTATTTGTAAATAAAAGAGTACCAATAAAGTTATAAATGTTAATTATGCATCACTAAATGTATATATTAATTTCAAACGTTTCACCAATTTGTGTATATCTTCAAAATGGCATAATTTTAACTTAAAATAAGTGATTTTATAAAATTTTTTAATAATAAATTAGTTTGTAAGTTGATTTAATTGTAATTTGATTTATTAATTATATTAATTGAATGTTGATTTATAAATTATTTTAATATATAAGGAGAAGTGTAGTGAAAAAAATTAATTTATTAATTTTTTTAATTAGTATTATAAGCATAATGTTGGGATGTGACCAAGGATCATTGAACAAAGGGAAGAAACATGTAGGTAAGGCAATTTCCCCAAAAAATCCAGTAAATGGTGCTATAGATAAGTTAGATGTATCGCGTTCTTTATTGACTAGAGAGATTAGAGAAAATTCAGGAACAGATATTTTAAAAGCACTGAGAGTAGATAATGTTGAGGTTGATGTTAATAAGCAAAACAAAGGAGCAAATGAACAAGGAGCAAATGAACAAGGAGCAGGTGAACAAGGAGCAGGTGAACAAGGAGCGGGTGAACAAGGAGCAGATGAACAAGGAGCAGATGAACAAGGAGCAGATGAACAAGGAGCAGATGAACAAGGAGCAGATGAACAAGGAGCAGATGAACAAGGAGCAGATGAACAAGGAGCAGATGAACAAGGAGCAGATGAACAAGGAGCAGATGAACAAGGAGCAGATGAACAAGGAGCAGATGAACAAGGTAATGGAGAGCGAGCAGCCAGAGATTTGGCTTATAAAATATTCACTATGAGACTAAAAGATTATAGAGATACTCTTAATTCTAAGGTAGATGAATTTGCGTTTGTGCAAGCAGGATTTGATCCAACAACCTTTTTATTTGGTGACCAAAATGTCTCTGAGAGATTACGAGATTTTAATCAGCGGCATCCAAAAAGGAAGATTTATCTATCATTGGGAAATGATATTAAAAATGTTCTGACTTTGAAAAGTATATTTAAAAATTTAGATTTGTCAATTGATCATCGTGATCCTAGATACAGTAGTAGTGAAACGAGTGTTATGGCGGGTGTATTATACCGGTTGTGTGATGTTTCAGATCATTCTTCTTATAATTTAGGTATGAATTTCAATGAAAAAAAATTAGATTTAATTAATAATTGTGATTCTGCAGACAAAATTTCTGCAATTGACCTTAAATTAGAAGAGTTTATTGATGTAAGGAAAGATGTGATTTATAAGATTCAGAGAAAATTGTATATTGCAAATGTACACAAAGCTAACAAAGAGAGAATGTTAAATGCATTGAATGAAATTACTGATCCAAAGGGTAAGATAAGGTTGGCAATTGAGTCTTTATTCAAACTGTCAAAAGACATTGAACATTTAATTAATTCTTTATAAATTGGGTGAATTTAGGTGAATAATTTAAACTTTCTAGAGTGCGAGGTAGCATGGATTATTATGTGATATAAATGTGAAGATTAAAGGGTTTATTTCATTTAGGCCTGTGTCAGGCCTCCTTTTTTAAAGAGCAGTATTAAAAAAAGAATATGTTTTTATTATTGTATTTTTGGTAAGTGATTTTATCAATAATATTATCAATATATTGAAAGGATGTAATAAAGATTTGGCTGAGAAGGCTAAGCCACCTATCAGCTTGTATTCTCAAGCTGATATTTAAATATTGTTTGTTATGAATGGACGAAACAAAAAATTTGCCACCTTTAAATTATATATTAATGAAATATGTAATAAGTATTATAATGTAATATGTATTATATAAGATTAATTATTATTTGTATAGTAGAAAAGCTTAAAAAAAGATCGATATTTATGAAAAATTTTATTATATTGTTTCTGATATTGCCTATGATAATTGTTTATTATAGATCTAAAAATAAGTCAGTTTGTCAATTAGATTTGAAGGAAGATATTTAACTTGTAGGAAGTTTAATCATTTTTATTTCTTAATTTGGTATTTTATCTAAAATAAGAAAGAGAGGAAAAAATTCCTCCCTAAGGTTTGAGTTATTTGTAAAGTCTTATTTTAGAATCTTTGCAATATCTTGAGCTAATGCTTGAATATTAGGAATTTCAGTATTAAATATTGTGCCATACTTAGAGTTTACGTGTTGTATTAATTTTTGATTATTATTTTGCATGTCATTATCAGCTTCATACTCAGCAATAATGTTATCAATAGTATCTCTCCATTTCTTTCTTAATTCTTCAATTTTTACAAGTTTATTTTTAATGTCTTTTAATTCTTGAAGAATTAACTTATTTAAGTTCTCTTTTTTATCATTTATATTAATTATTGTTTCTTCAAATATTGTTTGAAGAGTTTCTACTCCTGTTAATAAGATTGTTTTTGCCGAAGTGGTGTTATGTTTTTCTATGTTGTTAAGGATTGTTCCAAACTTTTCAAGTGTATCTTTTTTCCATTCTAAGGATGAATAAAATTGCTTTCTTATGTGTATATTTTCAGGAGAGTTTAGTGTTTTTTTATTTTTATTGTCTTTTAAAAATCTAAATACCCCCCATTTCATTCCATATTGTTCATCATCTTCAATATTATTTTTATATCCATTTATTAAAGCTATATTGGTTTGAACTTTTTGTATTATTTCAGCTATTAGTGCTGCTTTTTCGTTATCTTCTTTTGACTTTACGTCTTTATCTTCTTTTGGATTTTTTTGTGCATGTTTTTGTTCTTTATCTTCTTTTAATTCTAAGTCCTGAGCTTCTTTTAGATTGTCTTGAGCATGTTCTTTATTTGGGTTGAGTTCTGATGGTTTGTCATCGCCTTTTTTTGCTGCTAATTGAGCATTACTATTAGGTATTTGTGGGCTGAACGTTATGTTCATTGATTTTTTTGTATCATCGCTTTGATTTGTATTTGCTTTAGAGTTTGTGTGATATTTTATCTTTGCAAGGGTTCCATTTGGGTTACAACCGACTAGTATAAGTGCTATTAAAGCAAATGTAATAAAAGTGTTATTTAAAATATTATTTCTCATAGAAATTCTTCTTCCTTAATATTATATTAATATGATCATTAATTAATAATGATTCTTATATAAAATTGTATATCATATAATTTAAAAACCAATATAATTATAAAAAAATATTAAAATGTTATTTTTTTTGTAATTTATTAGTTGAGATTTAGATTATTTTTATTTGTAGTATTTATATAAATATAAAAAGGAAGGAAAAAATATTTTCCTTCCCAAATGTTTGAGTTATTTGTAAAGTCTTATTTTAGAATCTTTGCAATATCTTGAGATAATACTTGAATGCTAGGAATTTCAGTATTAAATATTGTGCCATACTTAGAGTTTACGTGTTGTATTAATTTTTGATTATTATTTTGCATGTCATTATCAGCTTCATACTCAGCAATAATGTTATCAATAGTATCTCTCCATTTCTTTCTTAGTCCGTCAATTTTTACAAGTTTATTTTTGATGTCTTTTAATTCTTGAAGTGTCAAAATCCGAAGGTTGTGTTTTTTATCGTGTATTATATTAATTATCCATTCAAAATATTCGTGAGCATAATGTATTCCTGTGAATAAGATTGTTTTTGCTAAGTTATCAGTGTTATCTTTTATGATTGTTCCAAACTTTTTAAGTGTATCTTTTTTCCATTCTAATGATAAATAAAATTGCTTTCTTATGTGTATATTTTCAGGAGAATTTAGTGTTTTTTTATTTTTCTCGTTATTTAAGAATCTAAAAACTCCCCATTCCATTCCATATTGATCATTATCTTCAATATTATTTTTATATCCATTTATTAAAGCTATACTGGTTTGAGCTTTTTTTATTATTTCAGCTATTAGTGCTGTTTTTTCGTTATCTTCTTTTAGATTGTCTTGAGCATGTTCTTCATCTGAGTTGGATTTTGTTTGTATGTCATTGCTTTGATTTGCATTTGCTTTAGAGTTTGTGTGAGATTTTATCTTTGCAAGGGTTCCATTTGGGTTACATCCGACTAGTATAAGTGCTATTAAAGCAAATGTAATAAAAGAGTTATTTAAAATGTTGTTTCTCATAGAAATTCTTCTTCCTTAATATTATATTAATATGATCATTAATTAATAATGATTCTTATATAAAATTGTATATCATATAATTTAAAAACCAATATAATTATAAAAAAATATTAAAATGTTATTTTTTTGTTATGTTTATCTGAAATATTAGTTGTTAGTTTGTAATTTTATTAAATGATAAGAATATTTTTGCAAAGTATCTTATCTTACTTTTAATGAATCTTTTTATTAATATAATATTGGTGCTTTATTGTTTTTAAAATTTTGTTAGTTTTGTGAGCTATATCTTTGATGCCATTAATTTTATCTTCTATTTTTTTGTATTTAGTGGTTATATGTTCTATTAATTTTATGCTGTTATTTTTAATGTCTGTATCGGTTCTATAATCATTAATGATATCATCGATAAATGATATCCAACTTGTTCTTAAATTTTTAATTGTGTCAAGATTGTTTGTAATGTCTTTTAGTTGTTCAACATTTAAGAGAATTAGCCTATCTCTTTCTATATTGATTTTATTCATGAGAGCTTCAAATGATTTTTGCGAATATTCTCTTCCTGTGTCTAAGATTGATTTATAAAGTTCATTACCTTTTTTAGTATTGGTAGCTTGCATTTGAATAAAGATTTCTCCCAGCCATTTTAATCTTATTATATTGTAGTTTAGAGATGCGTGAAATAACTTTATTTTTTCTTTGTTGATGGGATATATTTTGTTTAATGAATACATTACCTTATGGTAGTGAATTTCATCAAAGATTGCACATTGTATTCCAAGTTGTTTGGCAGGTTCCTTGATAATATCTGCCGAGTGTTTATCTATTAAAGTTAAGGCAGTGTCGACTTTATTCTTTATTTGGTTTGTTAAATTTATTTTTATGTTGAGATTGTTTTTTGTTTTTGAGCTCATTATGAATATATCTTTTTTTGGAGAAGTGTTTAATTGGTTGGTTGGCTTGGGGTTTGAACCACAGGCAATTAGCACTAAGAGTGGTAAAATATATGTTATAGTAAATATATCAAAAAAGTGTTTCACAATATTCTCCTTGTTTTTAAAATTAAAAGCTAACTAATACTAAAATTAATACTAATTAGTCATTTAATTAAAATTATTCGTATATTTATTAATATAAATTTAAGAAATACCATTAAAAAATACCAATAATTATTAACTAACATTATATATTTATCTTGATTATTAAATCAACGTTTTAATTTGAGATAATTTATGCAGAGTAGTTATAAATAGAGATAGGAAATAATAAAGATGATATTATCGTTTTATGTGTTTAGGGATTATGCTCGTATGAAATATGTGTGCAAAAAAAAAGGAGCAGAAATGTGTTTCTTTGCTCCTAGTAGAGTTATTAAAGTTTTTTTAAGCATATAGTGCTTTATATTGTATCTAAAATTTCTTTAATCTCATTAGCTAATGTTTCTATTGTTGCAAATGAGGTTAAGAATTTTTGCTTATAGTTTTGATTTATATAATCCTTTAAGTTGGCAGCATTACTTTTAATTTGATCTTTGTCATTCTTAAAATCATTGTAAATTGTTTCTGCATCTTTAATATGTATCTGTCTTTCTGCTGTAAGTTTATCAAACTTTTGATCAAGTTCTTGTAACTGATTGGGTGATAAAATGTTGAGTTTATTGACCTTTTTAATTAGTTCTGCAAATGCAACTTCAAAGTAATTGTGAGTGTATTCTTTTATTTCATCTGCAATCTCTTGAAGTAAATGATTGTATTCATTTAAGTTGAACTGTGATGGGCTAGTACTCTCAGTAGCAGAAGCTGCTAATTTATTAAGTACTTCTCCAAGATTTCTAATCAGATTTTCATTATACTCAAAAGCCAAATAGATTTTTGATCTGGCTGGTTTATTTTCTAGATATGAATATTTAACGGAATTTTCATAATCCTTAGGCTTCTCATAAATCATACCGAATACTTTATTATGACCCTTCATTCCATATTGAGTTCCCCCATATCCTTCTGGGTCTAGTCTATGTTCCTCATCACCATCCTCAATCCAATCATAATGGGTGTAAGCATATAACATCTTTTCGTGTTTTTGAGCTCTTAATTTTAATTTAAAGATTATAGATTCTTGTTTATGTTGTTTGAGTTTTTCTTCTATTGATTGAATAGAGTTATATTTTGTTTGTAATTGATTAGCTCTGTCCCCTCCAGTTTTTGAATTGCAGGCAAAGAACACTAAGAGTGGTAAAATAAACGTTATAGTAAATATATCAAAAATATGTTTCACAATATTCTCCTTGTTTTTAAAATTAAAAGCTAACTAATACTAAAATTAATACTAATTAGTCATTTAATTAAAATTATTCGTATATTTATTAATATAAATTTAAGAAATACCATTAAAAAATATCGATAGTTATTAACTAACATTATATGTTTATAACATTATATATTTATCTTGATTATTAAATCAACGTTTTAATTTGAGATAATTTATGCAGATGTAGTTATGAATAGAGATAGGAAATAATAAAGATGATATTATCGTTTTATGTGTTTAGGGATTATGCTCGTATGAAATATGTGTGCAAAAAAAAAGGAGCAGAAATGTGTTTCTTTGCTCCTAGTAGAGTTATTAAAGTTTTTTTAAGAATATAGTGCTTTATATTGTATCTAAAATTTCTTTAATCTCATTAGCTAATGTTTCTATTGTTGCAAATGAGGTTAAGAATTTTTGCTTATAGTTTTGATTTATATAATCCTTTAAGTTGGCAGCATTACTTTTAATTTGATCTTTGTCATTCTTAAAATCATTGTAAATTGTTTCTGCATCTTTAATATGTATCTGTCTTTCTGCTGTAAGTTTATCAAACTTTTGATCAAGTTCTTGTAACTGATTGGGTGATAAAATGTTGAGTTTATTAACCTTTTTAATTAGTTCTGCAAATGCAACTTCAAAGTAATTGTGAGTGTATTCTTTTATTTCATCTGCAATCTCTTGAAGTAAATGATTGTATTCATTTAAGTTGAACTGTGATGGGCTAGTACTCTCAGTAGCAGAAGCTGCTAATTTATTAAGTACTTCTCCAAGATTTCTAATCAGATTTTCATTATACTCAAAAGCCAAATAGATTTTTGCTCTGGATTGTTTGTTTTTTAGATATGAATATTCAACGGAATTTTCATAATCCTTAGGCTTCTCATAAATCATATCGAATACTTTATTATGACCCTTCATTCCATATTGAGTTCCCCCATATCCTTCTGGGTCTCGTCTATATTGCTCATCACCATCCTCAATCCAATCATAATGGGTGTAAGCATATAACATCTTTTCGTGTTTTTGAGCTCTTAATTTTAATTTAAAGATTATAGATTCTTGTTTATGTTGTTTGAGTTTTTCTTCTATTGATTGAATAGAGTTATATTTTGTTTGTAATTGATTAGCTCTGTCCCCTCCAGTTTTTGAATTGCAGGCAAAGAACACTAAGAGTGGTAAAATAAACGTTATAGTAAATATATCAAAAATATGTTTCACAATATTCTCCTTGTTTTTAAAATTAAAAGCTAACTAATACTAAAATTAATACTAATTAGTCATTTAATTAAAATTATTCGTATATTTATTAATATAAATTTAAAAAATACCATTAAAAAATATCGATAGTTATTAACTAACATTATATGTTTATAACATTATATATTTATCTTGATTATTAAATCAACGTTTTAATTTGAGATAATTTGTGCAGATGTAGTGATGAATAGAGATAGGAATAGAGATAGAAAATAATAAAGATGATATTATCATTTTATGTGTTTAGTGGTTATGCTCGTATGAAATATGTGTGCAAGAAAAAGGAGCAGAAATGTGTTTCTTTGCTCCTAGTAGAGTTATTAAAGTTTTTTTAAGAATATAGTTCTTTATATTGTATCTAAAATTTCTTTAATCTCATTAGCTAATGTTTCTATTGTTGCAAATGAGGTTAGGAATTTTTGCTTATAGTTTTGATTTATATAATCCTTTAAGTTGGCAGCATTACTTTTAATTTGATCTTTGTCATTCTTAAAATCATTGTAAATTGTTTTTGCATCTTTAATATGTATCTGTCTTTCTGCTGTAAGTTTATCAAACTTTTGATCAAGTTCTTGTAACTGATTGGGTGATAAAATGTTGAGTTTATTAACCTTTTTAATTAGTTCTGCAAATGCAACTTCAAAGTAATTGTGAGTGTATTCTTTTATTTCATCTGCAATCTCTTGAAGTAAATGATTGTATTCATTTAAGTTGAACTGTGATGGGCTAGTATTCTCAGTGGCAGAATCCGCTAATTTATTAAGTACTTTTCCAAGATTTCTAATCAGGTTTTCATTATACTCAAAAGCCAAATAGATTTTTGATCTGGCTGGTTTATTTTCTAGATATGAATATTTAAAGGGATATTCATAATTCTTAGGCTTCTCATAAATCATACCGAATACTTGATCATTTCCTCTCATTCCATATTGACTTCTCCCATATCCTTCTGGTGCTCCTCTATATAGCTCATCACCATCCTCAATCCAAGCATAATGGGTGTGAGCATATAACATCTTTTCGTGTTTTTGAGCTCTTAATTTTAATTTAAAGATTATAGATTCCTGTTTATGTTGTTTGAGTTTTTCTTCTATTGATTGAATAGAGTTATATTTTGTTTGTAATTGATTAGCTCTGTCCTCTCCAGATTTTGAATTGCAGGCAAAGAACACTAAGAGTGGTAAAATAAACGTTATAGTAAATATATCAAAAATATGTTTCACAATATTCTCCTTGTTTTTAAGATTAAAATCTAATTAATACTAATATAAATTTAAAAAATACCATTAAAAAATACCATTAAAAAAATCCCAATTATTATTAATTAATATTACATATTTATAACATTATATATTTATATTGATTATTAAATCAACGCTTTAAATTGAGATAACTTAAGATAATTTGTGCAGATGTAGTGATGAATAGAGATAGGAATAGAGATAGAAAATAATAAAGATGATATTATCATTTTATGTGTTTAGTGGTTATGCTTGTATGAAATATGTGTGCAAGAAAAAGGAGCAAAGATGTGTTTCTTTGCTCCTAGTAGAGTTATTAAAGTTTTTTTAAGCATATAGCGTTTATATTGTATCTAAAATTTCTTTAATCTCATTAGCTAATGTTTCTATTGTTGCAAATGTTTGTGTAAAGACTTCTTGATGTTCGTCTTCTATGTACTTTATTAAATTATCTTGTGTACCTATTGTAGTATTAGCATCTTTGAATTTATTTTGTATTTCATCTGCTCGTGTTCTGATTAATTGTCTTTTCTCTTCAAGTCTTCTAAATTTACTTTGAAGTTCTTCTAGCGCCTCTAGACTTAAACTTGTAAGTTTATCTTTTTTGTTTTTTAGTGTTGTTAATGCAACTTCAAAGTAATTTGTGGCAAGCTTACTTGTTGCTTCTATGATCTCTTTCAGCAATAAATATTGTTTGTTTTGCGGGCTAGCAACCGCACCTTGTGCTAGTGTATTTAGAATCTTGCCAAAGGATACAATGGAAGATTCGTGATACTCTAAGGCCAGGTAAAAATTTCTTCTTGCATTCTTGTTGTCAGTATGACTGTATGGTTTGTTATCTTTTTTCAGTATATCAAATGCTTTGTTTTGGGAAACGCTATCATGCATTTGAAATTGTTCAGAACCTTCTTCATTCCAATTTTGATTTGCATGGATGCTTAGTGCTATTTGAGCATTACTAACCCTTGTATTTAATTCATAAATTGCATTGTTTCTTATCTGATCTTTCAATTCTGTCAGTTTTGCTTTATACATTTCAGTGTCTTTACTAGTCTCTCCAGAATTTGGGTTGCAAGAAGTTAGAAAGATTAGAAATAATAATGATAAAATAAATGGTATATAAAATATGTGTTTCACAATACTCTCCTTATTTTTAAAATTAAAAGTTAATTAATACTAAAGTTAATTAATACTAATTAGTAATTTAGTTAAAATTGATTGTATAACTTAGTATTATAAATGGATAATAATTATTAATTAATAATTATTATATATTTATTTTGGTTTAAATATCAATAAGTAAAGGAAGATTTTTTATTTTTTTTTGTGAAGTTACTTGTAAATAAATGTTCAAGTCAATGTGTGTTTATCTTTTTTAAGATTTGGCTAATTTGATAGGCTGGTTCTTCTGTTTTTTTTATCAATTCTTTGAATTTATGCTTATAATTGTTTTTATTTATGTAGTTTCTTAAATCAGCACCACTAGTTTTAATTTTATCTTTGTCATTTTTAAAATCATTGTAAATTGTTTCTGCGTACATTTTGCAAGTATCTCTTATCTTTTGAAGTTCATCAAATTTGTCTTTAAGGTCGCTTAGGGTCTCTAGACTTAGAGAATTCAGTTTATCTTGCTTTTCATACAGTGGTATTAATGCAACTTCAAAGTAATTATGTGCATATTTTTTTGCTTCTGCTAGGATGTTTTCTATTAAAATATTGTATTCTGTTTTGATGTCATATTCATTTGGTGCATGATTAATGTTAGTATCAGCATTCTCTGCTAATTTATTTAGAATTTTTCCAAAATTTATAATGGCTGGTAGGCGGTGCTCAAAGGCTAAATAAATTAGCTTTCTAGCAGCCTTATTGCGATCACTTGAATAAATTTCACCATTATCGCTATTCTTAGCTACATAAAATGTTTGGCCTTGCTCATTTATTCCGTATAGATCGTTATTCTCTGTCCAAATATCATTTTTGTGTATCTTTAATGTATATTTGGCCCTTGTAGTTTTGCTTTTTAATATGGCGATTATAAATTTTTTTTGTCTTTTGAGTTCATCATCTGTTCTTGTTGTTTGCGCTTTTAAGATTTTTAAGGCTGCTTGCTTTGCGTCTTTTGCTTTCTTTAGTGCTTTTTCTAATTCTGAATTCTTTCCAAAATCCGATTTGCAGGTGGTAGTGATAAGTAAAGTGATTATAATAAGCGTTACAGTTAGTTTGTGCTTCAAAATATTTCCCTTGATTTTAAAATAAGCCAATTAACCATTATTATTTGATAATATTTATTAAATAATATTATATATTTATAGAGCTTTGATATCAAGTTTGTTTAAGAATAGCTATCAAAATATTTATTTGATATTAATTATTTTAATATGATGTTGCTAATTTGAGTGCCTAATGTTTTGATTTGTTCAATTGCCTCTTTAAAAATTTTTCTGTATTCATGATTAGTGATATATTCTCCTAATTCTTTAACACCCCCAGTTCTAATTCTACCTTTATCATTATTAAAATCATTGTAAATCGTTTCTGAGTACATTTTGCAGGTATCCTTTATTTTTTGAAGTTCATCAAGTTTGTTTAAAAGCGTTCTTAAATCACTAAGATTTAACGCATCAATTCTATTTTGTTTATCACTAAGTATTTTGAATGTACCCTCAAAGTAGTGAGCAAAATATTCATGAATATTTTCTATGATTTCTTTTAGTAAGGCGTTAGCCTGCTCTTGCTCAAGAGTTTTTTGTTTTGCCTGATCAGGTGGCAGGTAAGAATCCTTTGCAATTTTGTTAAGAATTTCTCCAAGAGATTGAATGTAAATATTTTTGTACTCAAAAACCAAGTAAATTTTCTCTCTAACCTTTTTATTATCGGCATGATGATATGGTTTTAGGCCTTGATGCAGTACATCAAATGTTTTATTATTGGAATTACTATCATGCATTCCAAATTGATCAGACGGTTCAATCCTATAATCATTGTTGTATATAATTAGTAGTCTTTCGATATCTTTAGTTTTGCGTTTTAGTTCAAGTTTGGCTTCATCAATTTCAAACTGTGTTTGTTGTTGATTCCATTTTTCTTTCAATTGTACTTCTAATTGTTTTGCCTTGTTTTCTATTTCTAGTTTTTCTCTCTCTATTTGTGCTTTTTCATTTTTTGCATCTTCTTTTTCCCTGTTTGACTTTTCTGATGTTTTTTGTGCTTCTTTTATTGCTGTTGCTGATAATATCACTGTTTTTAATGCTTTTTCAGTTGCTTCTTTTGCTGTTTTTAATTTAGCTTCTGCTATTATTGCTTTTGTTTTTGTTTTTTTTGTTTCTTTTACTATTTTTATTTCTTGTTCTTTTAGTGCTCTTTCTAATTTTTCAGTCTTGCCAAGATCTGCTTTGCAGGTAATAATAGTCATTGAAATAAGTATAACAGGCAATTTGTGCTTCAAAATATTCTCCTCTTTTTTAAAAATAAACCAATTAACAGCTATTATTTTATAATGTTTGTTTAAAGGGTATTATACATTTATTGGATTTTAATATCAATATTGCTAGATTAAGGTTGCTAATATAGCAATATTAATAGTTGTTTTGATATTGACTTTTAATAAGTTTTGAATGTAGGTGCTATATGGATATTGAAGTAGATGTTAAGTTAATGAGTGATATTAAATAAAAGCTTTTATATTATTGAAGTATATGTGTGATCTGTAAAGTTATATTTGTTATGATTTCAATTAATTCTTGAAGTTTTTGTATGTAGTTTTGATTATTTATGTAATTTATTATGTTTGTGTAATGACCGTCTTTAATATTATACTGATTATTGTGGTAGTCATCATATAGTGTTGTAAGGTGATTTTCAAAAATATTACTTTTTTGTTCAAGTTCATCGAATTTTTCTTGAAGATTGATTAAATTTTCAAGACTTAAAAAATTAAGATTATCTTGTTTTTTACGCAGTGTCATTAATGCGGTTTGAAAGTAAGCCATAGCATAATTAATTATTGAATCGGCGATCTCTGTGGTTTCATAATATAGATGAGCCAGCATTAATTTATGAAAAATTTCACCGTATTTTTGGATTTTGGTTTTATTGTATTTAAAAACTAAGTAAAAGTTTCTTCTGTCGTTAGCAGATCTCTCTTTATTTAAGAAGTATGTTTTGTGTGGATCATATTTTCTTCTGTCCGTTGATCTAAATCTTTTCAGGTCCTTCCATGTTTGTGATGAATGTGACATGCCAAATTGATCAATAGGTTCGGGCCAATTGGGATCTGTGTGTATATTTAATACTGTTTCGATATTCTCAATTTTAAGTTTTAATTTAGCAATTATGAACTGTTTTTGTTGTTGATTCATTTCTTCTGTTATTCTTATTGTTTGTTGTTTTGCTTCTAGTTTTGCATTTTGTGCTTGTTGCAATTCTTGTTTTGCAATTTCGCTTTCTGCTTTTGCTGATGTTGCGATTTTTTGTTTTGTGTCCTTTATTGATTCTGCTACTGTTGCTTCAGATTCTGTGATTTTTTGTACTTCCATTTCTGCTTCTACTTCTATTGCTTTTATTTTTGCTTCTACTTCTACATCTGCTCTTATTGTTTGCACTTCTAATGCTATTTGTTTTGCATCTTCTGCTTCTTGTAGTACTTTTTCTAATTTTGCAGTCTTACCAGGATCCATTTTACAGTTAAGAGTTATTAAGGTAAGGATAAAAATAACAACAGAAATGATGTATTTCAAAATATTCTCCTTATTCTTAAAAGCAAGCTAATTAACAGCTCATTTTACTTTATAAATTAGTTAATTAATAACCATCAGTTAATATTATATGTTTATTGAATTTGGATATCAAGGTACCGAATCTTTATAATAAAATCGCATGTCTGTATTATTGAATTGAAGTATTTGATTTAGTAGTTGTTTTTTTCTTGCGTCTTTTGCTTTTTTTATTTCTTCGTTTTCTGGCATTGTTGTTAATGCTTTGTTTATTGTTTCTTGTGCCTTTCTTTTTTTTTCTGCTTCTTTTTTTATTGCTTCTCTAATTTGACGTGCCTTTTTGTCTATTTCTGCCTTGCTTATGCTTGATTTACAAGAAATTAGGCTGATTAAAATGAGTGTGACAGAAATGATATATTTCAAAATATTCCCCTTATTTTTAGTTTTTAAGATTAAACTAACTTATGAATGCTATTTATAATAAGCATAATTGAATAACAAATTATTAACTTGTATTATATGTGGATTTAATTTAAATATCAAGTAAATATTGAGATAATAAGTGCACAAAATAATAATTTCTATTAGGATACAATATTATTTCATTTACACACGAATAAGAGAAGAACATTTATTCTTCTCTTACAATAAATTTTATAATGATATTTATATGTTTTATATCACATTTTTTATATCACATTAATTAATTAAGATAAGATAGTAAGGATCTCAGCAGCTGTGTTTTTAATTGTGTTAATGTCATTTACAAAGGTACCTTGTTTGCTTACTAGGTAATTTTGTATTTCAGTAGCGGTAGCAGTAGTTTTAAGTTTATGTGTAGCGGTACCAACTTCTTTGTCTGTATCGTAATCTGCTTTGATTTTATTTACTGCATTTATAATATTTTTTTTTGCTTCTTGAATTGCATTAATTTTATTTGACAGTGTTTGTAGCTTTTCAAGAGATAAGTTTTTAAGTTCATCTTTTTTGTTATTTAGTGTATAGAATACTTTTAAGTAATAAGCGTCAGCATACTCTCTCATACCATTTACGATTTCCTCTAGGATAGTCTTTATAGCAGGAGTTGCTGTAGCAGTTGCTGCCATTTTGTTAGCAAGTGTACCAAAAGCTTTAATGTAGTCTTTATTATATTCAAATGCTAGGTACATTTCTTTTCTGGCTATTTTACTATCAGCATCATTACCGTTATATAGTATAGCACCTGCTTGACCTTGGGGAGTATGTTGAATTACAGCAAATAGTTGATTGGCAGCAGTGAGGTCATATCCTTGTGAATTTTCGTCCCAATTATTATCATTATGTGTTGTTAGTATTTGCGTTGCCATTGGTAGTAATTTTTGTATATCTTCTACTATTTGTTGTTTTTGAGCCTCTTCTTTGTTTTTTGTTTCTTCCTCTGTCGGCTTTTTTGCCTGATCAGTTTTATTTGGATTGTTGTCACAAGCAATGAATAAAACCAAGCTTGCTAAAATAAATATAATAAAAACCTTATGTTTCACAATATTCTCCTTGTTGTTAAGATTAAACAAATTTATTAACCATTTTTATAAAAGTGTTAGTTAATAATTGTTATTAACTAGTATTGTATATGGATTTAATTTAAATATCAAGATAGCAATAGTTAAAAATAATAAAGTTTTATTATGATAATATTAATTAATCAAAAACCTGTATTCTTTTTTTTAAAGATAAAATTATATATAATTGTTTTGTATGTAAGTAATTATTATAGTTGGATTTTGATATTAAATTTTGTTTAAAGGGATATAAAAAAATGATCCATAGCTTAATTTTAAATTGTACAAATAAAATAATCAACATATAAAAAGCCCAATTGTGTTCTGTGTCCAGGTCCTACATAATGCAGATTGACCTATAAATTATAAATGTTAATCTTATTACCATGTAGGAAGAATCAATAAATGTTTTTGTTTCTTTATTATTTGTAATGTAATTATGTTTAAATAATGTTTATCTTTTATCTAAGATTGATTTGATGTCTTCACATATATAGTTGATTTTAATAGCTGCCTTTTGAAATTGTTCATGATACTTATTATCGATGGTTAGGTATTTTATTAGGTTAGCGATGTCACCAGTTTTAATTTTATTATGATCATTATTGAAGTCATCTTTGATTTTGTTCATAGCATTTTTAATCTCTTGTTTTGTATTTTCAAGTATCTTGAATTTGTTTGTAAGTTTTTTTAATGTAGAAAGACTTAAAGAGTTAAGCTTATTTTGTTTATTCATTAGTAGTGTAAATGTAACTAAAAAATAATTTCTAGCATATTGTCTTACTTGATTTATGACCTGTTTTAGGTATTGAATTTCTGTATTACTGGCTTTAATAGCACCTTCGGCTAATTTGTTAGCAATTTTCCCAAATTCTTTAATGGAGTTTGTGTGATACTCAAAAGCTAAGTAAACTTCTCTTCTGGCAAGTTTGTTATTCTTATATTTTATGTTATCATCAGTGGTAGTAACATCAAATAATTGGTTCTTTCCTTGCATGTTAAATTGATCACTGTCCTCTACCCATTTATTATCTTTGTGTATATTTATTATGTTGAATATATGCTTAATATTGTCATTTTTGTTTGTTAAATTGTCTATTAAAATCTTAATCTTTTTATCATTAATAACTGATTTGGGATCTGAATTATAACTTGAATCGCAAGCGATTAAAATAAAAGTTATGAAAATTAATGGGGTGAAAAAATAATTTTTCAAAGTATTCTCCTTGCTTTTAAAATCAAATTAATTTTTTGTTAATATCAATTATTGATTATATTGATTTGATTTTTAATATCAATAGGAAAAGTTAGAAAATTAAGTTGTTATTTAGAGCATGTGATTTTTTTTATAAACTTTTTAAGTGTTAGTTTTATTGATTTTATTTAAGTTCGCCTAAGATTTTTGCAATATTATTATTTATTGTATCAATTTTATTAAATGCGGTTGTAAAGTTCAATTTATAGTTACGAATTATGTGGGTTACTATTTTAGTTTTGTCAGTTTTAATGTTATTTTTATTTTTAATGTAATCATTTGTAATATTTTTGACGGTTTGTTTCCAATTCTGTTTTATCCTTTCAAGTTTGTCAAATTCTTCTTTAAGAAATTGTAGAGCATTAAAATTTAAAGATTGAAGTTGCTTTTCTTTATTAATGAGTAGTGTGAATGCAATTTCAAAATAATTGGAAGAGTATGTTATTGTCGCATTTATGATTGTTGTAAGCATAGCATTATTTTTATGAGTCGTAGTTGCTGCTATTTGGTTAAGAACTGCTCCGAAATCTCTGATTAGTATTTCATCATATTCCAAAGATAAATAAAATTTCCTTCTAATGGGCTTGTTTATAGTATCACTTGCTTTTTGATTATTCATTTTATTGTCAATCTTATCAAATGCCTTACCATTTCCTTTAAGTCCAAATTGAGTACTATCTTCGATCCAAGTATCATTGTTGTGTAAATCTAATATGGGTTTAATATTGTAAGCTTTTGTGCTTAGTGTATTTATTAAATCATTTTTGGCTTTTTTTATTGATTCTGGTTCTAAGCTAGCAAGAAATCTGCGTAAACCTACTATTCCTGTTTTTGGAAATAACTCGAGATCTGAATTACAGGTAGTTAGAGTAAAAATTGTTATAAAAGACATTATAAAAATTTTATTTTTCAAAACATTGTCCTTATTTTTAAAATTTTTATATATTTTAATTATGATTATTTATTTATTATTATTAAATAATATTATAGCATATATATTGTTACTATCAGTATGATATGCTTTATGTTAAGGCAAAAATTTTTCGATTTGTCTTTACTTAATTATAAAAGTATAATATTTAATATAAATTACTAATTTTAAATTACTAATTTAAAATTAGTAAAATTTTGTTAATATCACCAACTAATATGCCAATTTTAGGAATTTCCTTTTGAAATATATTGCCATATTTTTCTCTTATATATTCAATCAATTTTTGACTATCAGTTTTAATTCCATCTGCATCGTCATCATAGTTCTTGATGATATTATCTGCGGTGTTTTTCCACAATAACTTTAGTTTTGCAATTTCATCAAATTTGGTTTTAATTGTTTTTAAATCTTTAAACTTCAAAGAATCGAGTTTATCTTGAACATCTTTTATTTTATCGATTACCCGTTCAAATAAAAATTGAGAGTAAGCTCTTCCTGCATTTGTGATGTCTATGTGTAATTGTCCTCTGTTGATATCATCAGATGTTATTTGATTAAGGATGATCCCAAGCTTTCTAATTTTTACTTCATTGTAATTTAGAGATGAATAAAATTGTCTTCTATTACTTTGACTTTCAGGATCATTGTAGGCTTTCTGGCTGGGATTGCCTATGACAATTTTAAATACACCATTTTTCATTCCAAATTGATCCGCAGGCTCGTTCTTTTGAGTATTTTTTTTATCTTTCTCTATTAAAGCAGTGACATTTTGAACCTGTTTTCTTAAAAAGTCTATTAAGATCTGTTTTTCTTTTGTGTTAACTTCTTTTTTGCATTTTTGTTGTATCTGTTGTATTGATGATGTACCATCTTTATGTATTGACTGTGTACAGTCTTTTTGAGTCTTATAATTAAATCCTTTTGTTCTTTGTTCATTAAGGTCTGATTTGCAAGCGGTTAGAGTAAAAATTATTATAAAAGACATTATAAAAACTTTATTTTTCAAAATAATCTCCTTGCTTGTAAAATTTAACAAATATTAATTAATAATTTTATTAAATTATAATACGTATTATTTGATAATTATATATTATTTAATTTAAATATCAAAAGGATGAAAGGAAAAAGTTTAGTAAGTTATAATAATCTGATTAAATAATTAACATTGAATAATATGTAACATTCATTTTACAATTCTCAACTTGCACTTGGATTGTTTGTATATGTGGTTATTTGTCCTTGGAATAAGGAATAAATATTAAGATAGCTCATATAATTATATAAAATCAAATTTATAGTGAATTTGTTAAGATGGGGATGCATAAATTTATTACACTTGATCTATAGAAGCGTTATCATCATAATGAGCTTACTTATAAAGACTTAGAAAAGTTAGAGAAGAATTTTAATATTAAATTTGATTATCTAGATGATAAAATAGATGCATCTATGAAAGCATTAAATGAGAATATAAAAGAGACAAAAAATCTTGTTAGATGGATATTTGGTTTTACTTTTATTATTGCTATTATTATAGTAGCGGGCTTTATTTTCAAGTAAGCCTTACAGTTATATGTTTATTTATTACCAAAAATACTCAAGTTTCTTATACAAGAATTTATAAGTTTATTAAAGTAGATAGATATACCGAAATAATCTCGTAGAGACACCCTTTCAGTATATCATTCATATATAATATCATTAATAATCATTATTAAAGCATAGTTCAATTATTCCTGCTGCAGTGTTTATGGAGTTGGCAGCTTCTTTTAGAGATGTTAAAGCTTCTTTAAGCTTGTTTGGAGCTTTATCTAAATTATCTCTTAACTCATTATGGACTCCATTAAAAAAATATCTACTTATATTTGTCATAATAATCTTTATGCATGATCTCATGATATCGTTTACCCCAGATTCATTAATATAAATCCGTAGTTCTGGATTTTGTGTGTTAAATTCCTCTATTACCTTTTTAATATCTAGTTCTCTGGTATTATTAATTCCTTTGGTAGCTATGTCTAATAACTTATCCAGTAATGATATCATTTTTACTCCACTATCTATGTTACTTTTGATTACATTTGCCACAGGACCGTTGTATCCTGCGTTTAGTAATGCCTTAAATGCCGTTTCAATCTTTTCAGCAGCATTTTTGATTGCTTTAACGGGATTTGGGATATCATTTACTTCTAATTTTGCTTTATTTTTGATTATTCTAAAATTATTAATTTCTTTCTTAGAATCTTCAGAATTTGCTTTTGCTTCAGCAGCAATCTTGGCGAGCTCTTCTTCACTTAAAGCTTTAATTTCACCTACTGTTAATCCTGTAATTTTACTTACGTGTCCTGTAATAGATTTTGCTACAGATTTTGCGTTTTCTTGTGCTAATTTAGTCTCACTTTCTGCTTTTAGTCTTTTATTATCTAATTTACAATTGATTGTAAGTAGCAATGCTACAATACTTATTACTTTTACATACCCCATATAATATCTCCTTTGACAATTAAATATACTTCATAAATCTGATAGTACTTGGTAAATATTTATTAAAATGTGTTTTACTTAAATTACCGCTTTAACTTTTCGATTTGCTTAATTTGCAGAAATGGGGAGTGACGTAATATTTGAATTAAATTGGCCAATTAAAGAAGATAACAATGCAGTTATTTAGGAAATAAATATAAAAAAGCCCCTTGATAAAGGGGATATTTAAAAGAATGTATAAAACATTGTGAGTAAACAATCTTCCTTTTGAAAAATTAAAGTATTTGGTAATTAATTATTAATTCAAAAATTATTTGTTTTCAAGTTTTTTTTAAAAAAGTTTTAAAATTTTTTGGAATTTCTTTTTTATAAATAATTTTTAACCTTAATTACTTGATAGTAATGAATGAGTGTTGGATCTTAATATTTATTATTATATAATAATAAATATACTGGTTTTAGTATTTATTAATATTATTAAGTTAGTTGCGAGTTTTAAAAAAGAAGAATCAACGACATCTCTAACTGGTGATTTAGTAAAAAGTTGCCTAATTAAATTACTTGAAGGTTTTGATTTGTGATGAAAGTTTTTAGGGATTTTGAAAAAGTTATAACATCTGTTGATATGTGATAAGATAGGGTCTAAGAGATATAAAGAGTTAAGAGAACTAATAATAGTATTACCTAATCAAATATTTGATAGCGATTTTTTCACTGTTAATGAAAAAGAAGATTTAATGAAGCTAAAAGTATAAAACCAGAATAATATTCCACGCTGGGTATTATTTTAGTCTAAAATAAAAGGATTATGTATAAGTAAGGAATTAGGTATGAAGGTATATAAGATTAAATTATTATTATTGTTGTTGTTAATTGGTTGTGGTTTGTTTCAAAATGACTTTCAATTTCGTTATTCATTTGTTGAAGATATTGGAGAAAAAAATTTTGATCTAACTGCTGAAGAGAAAAGAGCTATAGATTATTTTAAAGATACATTAATGAATTTTAAGCATTTTATACCTGGTATACATAAAAAGTATTATAAAACGTATACCAGTGCTGAGTTTTATAGTTTATTATCTAGATTTGATAAACAGGGTACTAAAGCAGTTGCTAGAAGCATTGTGGCAGTTTTAAAAGCACAGGCCGAAGCTAAGAATGCTGTCAGTAAGATAGGGGATTTAATTGAACGAGAGGTATTTGAGCAGCTTGAGTTAAGGCAGGGTTGGTATAAAAAGGTATTAAAAGTGACATGCAATGATCCTTCGTTGTCATATGCTGAGCTTATTGAACGTAATCTGAATGTAGCAGACGTATTTGAAAAAATTAAGATAAGTGCAGAGGTCGCCTCTAAAATATATGATACCTTTAATTTGGGTCTTTATGAAAAAAGAGTTATTCGGTATATTTTAGTTTTATCATTTGTTCCCGGTGAAGATGATGAGTCTGGAGTAAATGTGAATCCATATACTAAATATAAACTTTATGAGTTACTAGTGTCTTCTCCTTTTGGTGCTGCTAACCTTAAAAAGGTTGTAGCAACCATGAAAAATACTATTAAAAACTTATACGCAGCTGAGACATTTATTGATAAAGTAAAAGATGATGTTGAGAAAAATAATTTGAAAGAGCAGTTTAATCGTCAGAAGGATTTATATGATCAGGAGTTAAAACCCGTATTAAAAGATCCTGATAAATTATTTGCTAAGCTTACTAGTGATGTATTTGCTCGTTTAAATCATAGTGTTGCAGGCGAGTTTGAAAGACTTAAACGAGAAGCACAAGCAAAAAGTTAGTGTAAACAGTGGGTCTTAAAACTGAAATAATGGGATTTATTTTACATAAAAAAGGAGATTATTTATTGATTCTGATAGAACTTAAGCAGATTTAACCCCTGAATAGAAAAAGTTTATATATTACTTTCGAGACGTATTAACTATTTTTGCAATTATTCTAGGTAATGAAGTAGAAGTAGTATTTTCTGATGAGGATTTTATGTTATATTATCATTTCCTCTGTTTAGTGTTGTTAAAATTGAAGGAGCTTTAAGCAATATTATAGATAGTCTTGAATTACAATAAAGGGATTGTTGCAGTTGTTGATAATGTACAATATGAGACCTAAAGAAGTGGGTTGCTGCAAGGATTAATGAGGAGAATAGTACTTATAAAGTCAAGTTGAAAAGTTATTTAGTGATTCTGCTCAATCATATGCTAAGCTTATGGGTGTGGTCTTTGCTAATTTTAATCTTTGCTGTATAAGCCTGTTAGAGAGAATTCAGATAGATTTAGGGGTAATTATTAGAGAGATCAGAAAATAGGGGGTTATTACTAAGTATTTATTGCATGTAAATAAAAAAGTAGAAATGAAATAAACATGAAGATCAGTCAGAGTGAATTATTACTAATATTATTATTAATTAGTTGTAATATGAATAAAAAAAACGCTATAGATGAGTATCATACTATTAATTTTCCAATAAATAGAACATTTAAGAGTGTGAATGATCATAATAATTTTAGATTTGATGAATTATTTTCTCAATTTGATTTAACTGATTACCAAATAAGTGTTATTTTGTATTTAAAAAGTGTATTAACTGATTCTGAGTTTGTTGTACGTGATTCAGATGGGGTGATGGTAAAAACGTATGATAATCATGATTTTTATAAGCTATTATCTACTATTTTTGGTGCTCTTAAAACCAAAATGGTTGTTGGAAACATTGCAGTTACTTTTAATGCAAAAGTAGCTGCTGAAGTAGCTGTTGCAAAGGTCCAAAAGGAAGTTGAAAAAAACGCATTAAGTGAACGATTTGTAAAGATTAATAATGATTATAGAGAAGCGTTAAAATTGGCATGTGATGATCCTAAGCAGGCATATACTAAGCTTATTGATAGTCACTTTACTAAATTGAATATGGATGCAGATATTAAGTTTAAGGCAATTGAGTATGATTCGGCGTTGATTGCCAAAATATTTGACAAATTTAATTTAACTACTGAGGAGAAAAGAGCCGTTTATTACTTGAGAGATGTAATAATTGATTCCAAGTTTATTGTATTTTATTATGTAGGTCATGAACCTAAACACAGTTTAAAAACATATACTAGCAATGATTTTCATTATCTGATATCTAAAATTATTTTTGTTACTAATAAATTCAAAATGGTTACTAATAATGTTATGGAAACTCTTAAAGCTCAGGACGAAGCTTTAGCAGCTATAAACATGATAAATGATATATCTGAGAAAGATAGATTAAATGCTAATTATTTGAAAATTGACAATGATTATAAAGAAGCGTTAAAACTTGCATTTTATGATCCTGATAAAGTGTGCGCTGAGCTTATTTCAATGAATTATGCAAATAAATTCGAAGAAATTAAGATCGAAGCGCGTGTCAGAGATAAATCTTAAGTGTTAAAAGAAATTCAATATTTTATTTATGAATAACGAACTTAAATTTCTAAAACGGACATTATTCTTTCAAAGAAATAGTTTGCATCTTGAATCCCATTGATGTAAAGATAATAATCAGTATATAACTGACCTTTTATATATTGTAATGCTTGTTCTTTTTTTTGTTCCAAAGTTTGATTTGAGTCTTTAAAATTGCTAGATGAAAAGCTTGTAAGAGTTCCATTGTTAATAGACTTTAACATTATGTGCAATTTTTGAAGGAATTGTTTAGTCTTAATATTTCCAAGCTCATCAAATAATTTATTTAATTGAGTTTTATCGTACTCAGAGTTTAGTGTTTTTTTAAGCTTATCTTGCAGATTAGAATTTTTTTGGGGTTGTGCTAAATTTTCTAAAATACTTTTCTGTTGTTTTTCTAGGATACTTCGGTGATTTTTATCTTGAAGTAAATCTTTAAAGGTAATAAGTGCTTGTTTTTGATTATTATCAAGGGTATTTAATAAACTAGTCTCTGAATTTTTATTCTTACTTAATAAACCACAGTTAACAAGACTTAATAAGAGAATTGTTAGTAAACATTTTTTTTTCATTAATTTTATCTCCTTTAAAATAAATATATCGCAATTTGCTTTAAAAAAACATTAATATATTAATCAACAAAGATAGACTATAAATGTAGCCTATCTTTGTTGTAAATTAAAAATAACATTTATGTAATCTAATTTTTGAAGTATCAATTTACATTATTTTATAGCTTGTTTGATTAACCCTTTTGCTTCCTTTAAATACTTCTCTACTTCTGAAAATTTGGGTCTGCTTAAGCCTGTGCTTTTTATGTAGGCATCATAAGTAGTAGTTGTACTTTCAATTGCTTTTATAAGATCGTATAGTTCACCTTTAGCCAAGTATAATTTTTGATCTGCATAAGTGGTATAGCTTGCAGAAGTTTGTGTTACGGGTTCGTAAGAATTTTCTACTGCATTATCAATTGCTGTTCGTGTATCGTCAACTTCTTTCAAAATTTCTTTAAGTGTTTGTGCTAGCTTTTCTTTACTAAACTGGCTCAATTTTGCTTTAGCATTTTTTCTGTCGTCTGAGGTAGAATAACCACTTATGCTCATAGTAGCTTGAAATTCGACTTGATCTCTATCGTCTTTGATTTTTTGAATCAACTTAAGTGCAGAATTAACAGTTTTTTCAGCTTCTTCTAATTGATCATAATATTCATATTGAGGGCTATCTTCTACTTCTTCTGTAATAGGATTAGCGTAACCTGAAATTGTTGTTGGTATTGAGTAATAAGTGTACTCGTAGTTACCTGAGTATCCTCCACTACTTAAATCACTAAGAGTGCCTGTAGTACCACTTAGACTGACTGTAGGTATTGTAAGCTCTGGTGTTGACTCTCTTTCTTGACTGTTAAGAGAAGTTGAATCATTACTGCTGACAATATCAACAGACAAATTTTTTCTTTCTTTTTCTTGAAGTGTACTTTGGGTCATAGAATCTGAAACTAATATACCATTGACACTAGGGACATAAACACCAGCAATAGGTCCATTGTCTTGTGATGATTCTTGAGTGTTTACTTTTCCTCTTTCCATACCTTTTTTACGTTTTTTTCTAATTTTTTTTAAAGATCTTTTAATTAATTTACTTGGCTTATCAGAAGTATTGCTGATAGCTTGATTTTTAGCATCTAAGATAGAATGAACCTTATCAAGTAGACCAGCAGATTTTTTTTGTATATCTTTGTCAAATAGTAAATCACAACTAATAAAACTTATCAATATAAGTGCAAATAAACATTGTTTTTTTAATTGCATCGTTACCTCCTTAGAGCAAAAATATATAGCAATAAGTGTATAAACCAAGTAAATAGTTCGAATTGTGATGTGTTAAGGGCTAAAGTTTTGCAAACTATTGACATAGAGTAGCTTATATATCGTACAGTTCATTATTTGTTAAACTAGATTGATATTTTAAAAGGAGTAGGAGCCCTTTAATAAGGCTATTTATAAAAGATTTATTAATTTATATATTAGATTAGTGAGTTGGCCCCGGGTATATTCAATATATATGGAATATATGGAAGTTTAAGAAAGCATGTGGTAAAGGATTCTTTATTCCTGCAATTTTACCCTTAGCTAAATGGTATAAAACTAAATTTAGTTTAAAAAATATTAGCAAATATTTAAATCTAAAATCAATCTTACAAATATTATGATATGGGATTGTTATAGTAGTATCTTATACAAGATTAACAAATTTAGACTAACATTAGTCGTTCTTCGATTGTTGATGTTACCATAAACTCAAATCATCAGGTGTATATTTTTATGTTTGCATTTTTGCTTTTGAATAAAAACCCTCAAAATATTGGGAAAATATAAAATAAGACTTATATTTATATGAGTGGATAAAATATAATAAGTTATATTACTTTCTTAAATAAAAATACAAAGATGTTATATCCCTTATATAAGGAGTGTAATAATGAGAAAAATTATTTTTATTAGCTTATTATTATTTTCTTGTGATTTTAAAAAAATAAAAAAAATGTCAATAGATTTTAAGAATAATGAGAGTCAAAAAACTTCAGTAAAAGCTGAAAAAAAGGAGCTACAAGCGGATGATCCAATTTCATTTAACCCACAATTAAATCAACCATCTTTAGAGCAGGTACAAAAGGAAAAGACAATTAAAAAATCGGATGAAAAACAAAAATTACCAGATCAAAATTCAAAATCAAAAAAAGATAGTGGTGATGATAGTGCAAAATCTGGTTCAGTTCCAAATAAACCAGTATCATCGGAAAAGTTAGAAGCTAATAAAACTCCTTCAAAAGATTTAATTTCAATGGTATCTACACCAGTAGTAGAATCAATACCAAAACAACTAGAATCACAAAAACAAAAAAAATCAAAATCAAACCCAAAGTTAAAGGTATCTGTAGATAATCAAGAATCTTTTAAAGAATATAAAATTCAAGATACTAATGATGCAAGTGCTAATGATGTTATGATGTACGAAGTTTCATTAGGTATTAAAGATGGAAAGGATGAAAATATTACTAATAAAAGTTCTGATTATAACTTTAATAACTGGAAGCTATTTTTTGCAAAATTTAACAATGGAGCTATTTTTGTTATCACAAATAATTATACATGGGGTACTGGTTTTAGAGTAGGACATAATAATTACATAAAAGATGGGCCACAAGGAATTGGTTTAGATTTAGAACACAAGCACCTTTCTAAACTTAAAAATGCAATGACTACTACTGGTGAAGTATTTGAAGCTACAACTTATGATGATATGGAAAATGAAATTAATATAAGGATTAATAAAAGTAATAGTTCAGACTATGTCTTTCTTAAATTTGAAGTTACTAATTCTATTGAGAATCATTCTGATAGCGATAATGAAGAGGAAAAAGAATTTGATAGTTTTAATAAAATTAAAAATTTCTTATCAGGAAAATCATTTGTAGTTAAAAAATCAGATTTGACTAGGTTCATAAATATTATTGAATAATCAAAAGAAAAACTCTATTAAAAATATAGGAGCAAATTCTATGATCATGCCATCAAGGAAAAAATTGCTTTTATATTTAATATTAATTACATTTTGGGTGCCTTTTTCATTGCAAGATCTTTCTCAAGAACCAAGATATCTTTCATGTCTTCATTATGTATATCATCTTCTTGTTTATGATCTTTTTTCTTTTTATGTATTTTAACATCAAAGGCGAAAAGATTAATTCAGAATTTGTTTCTGATATTATTAAAATGGAAAAATTAGCTATTTTCATTTTAATAATATCATGAGTAAAATGTTTAAATTATTGGTGAAAATAAAGTCAATAATAATTTCTAATTTATTAAAATTTTATTTTTGAATTTCATGTTATTTCTTTTTAAATTTAATTTAAAGTATAGCGCAATATTTGGAAAAGTTAATTTATACTATTAACAATTAAAT